>NZ_CAMQXC010000060.1 GCF_947038635.1 uncultured Cetobacterium sp.
AAGAGTAAGAATAAAGAGGATAAAGAAGCAATTTCAGGCTTACAAGCCTTATTTATAGCTACAGCATCTAGAGTTGGAATGGGTAATTTGGCAGGTGTGGTAGCTGCAGTTTCTTTTGGAGGCCCTGGAGCAATCTTTTGGATGTGGGTTGCAGCTATAATAGGTTCAAATACTGCATTTATAGAGAGTACATTGGCCCAAATTTATAAAGAAAAAGATCCTTTGTTTGGTGGTTGGAGAGGTGGACCAGCTTATTTTATGAATCGAATGGAGGTTGTCGCTGAATCTAGAGAAAATGATCCTTTTGAAAAAAATTTAGAAAAAGACTCGGATGTTATATCTAAAAGTGGAAAAAGATATTATAAAAAATCTTCTAATTTCAGACTTTGTGGAATTTTATTTGCAATTTCTGGACTAATAACTTGGGTTGGAATAACACAAATAGTTTCTAACTCAGTATCAGAATCTTTTAATAATGCCTTTGGAATATCACCACTTTATACATCAGTTGCAATGACAGCTTTAGGAGCAATAGTTTTATTTGGAAAAGGAAGAAAAGATAAAATAGCTGACGTATTAAATAAATTAGTACCAATAATGGCAATATTATATTTTTCTTTAACATTGTTTATACTAGTTAAAAATATAGGGTCAGTTCCAGGAATGTTTTTAGAAATTTTTGAAGAAGCATTTGGTGCTAGACAAATAGTTGCAGGAGGGTTTGGAGCTGTATTAATGCAAGGAGTAAAAAGAGGATTATTTTCAAATGAAGCGGGAAGCGGTTCAGCTCCATGTGCAGCGGCAGCAGCAGATGTAGATCATCCTGTTGAACAGGGATTAATTCAAGCTTTAGGTGTTTTTATAGATACTTTAGTTGTTTGTAGTTGTACAGCATTTACAATGCTTTTAGCACCACAATCAATTAGAGAGGGAAAAATGGGAATGGACTTACTTCAAAGTTGTATGGATTATCATATAGGAAGTATTGGAACACCTTTAGTTGCAGTAATATTATTCTTATTTAGCTTTAGTACATTTTTGGGAATATTATTCTATGCAAGATCTAACGTAGCATTTTTATTTGGTGATAAAATGAAAGCTCAGGATGCATATAAAATTTTAGCTTTAGTTATGATGTTTGTAGGTGGAATGGCTCAATATTTGTTTGTATGGGAGTTAGGAGACCTAGGAGTGGCATTAATGACAGTATTTAATATTATTGCAATAGTTCCAATGTCTAAAATAGCATTAGATTCTTTAGATGACTACGAAGAAATTTACATTAAAAATAATAAAACAATATTATTGGAAAAAGAGTAAGCTAATACCTTAGATTAGAGTTTAGACTAATCTAAGGTATTTTTTATTGTAAAAATATGTAAAATTTGATATTCTATAATAAACAGTTTTTTATTTTAAGGGGGAATAGTATGTTTTTATCGCCAGGAGAAAAGATACTAAAATATAGAAAACATTATAAAATTAAACAAGAAGATATAACAGGGGATAAAGTTTCTAAAACATATTTAGGAATGGTTGAATGCGGTCGAAAATCTCTGAGTAAAAAAATGAGTGTTATTTTTTATAAAAATTTGAAGAAAATAATTGAAGAGTTAGGTGAAGAGCTTACAATAACTTACGAGAGTTTTATAGAAACTTCTGAAGAACAAGCTAAAAAATATTTAGATAAAGTTATAAAAGATGAAGAGATAGCTAATAAATGGCTAGTTGAAGAGGGCATTTTAAAGCTACCAAAAATAGATCAAAGCAAATATATAATCGATTTAGCAGAGATATATTTAAAATTGGAAAATACAAACGAAGCTAGAAGAATGTACAGTAAACTTTTTCAAAGAATTACAGAAATTAAAAAGTATGAAAAGGAATTTGAAATTTTTATAAATTTATGTGCAAAACATGAAAAGTATGAGATAATATCTTTACTGTTTAATAAATATAAAGATGATATTTTATCAAATCAAATTTTAAAAAGAAATGATAAAATATATTATCTATATCTACTATCACTTTATAAAGATAAAGAAAGAAACTATTTAAATATAGAGAATGAGATAAATGAGTATTTAAAAATTATAAAAAATAGAGTTGTAAAAAATAATTGTTTGAATATTTTAGCAGAAATTTATATAGAATCTGATATAGAAAAAGGAATAGAATTATACTTTTTAATTTTAAGAAAAGCTGTAACTTTAGAGGAAAAATTAGATACTCTCTATAGTTTAGGAAAAATTTTAATTAATTCTAAAAAAAATAATGAGTTAAAAAATATTTATTTAAAATTAAAAAATATTTATGAAAAAAAAATTATTAAAAATAATGAAGAAAAATTTAAATTATTATATAATCTAGGAAAAATATCAGAATACTTTGAGAAAAAAAATGAAAGTAGAACTTTTTATATAGAGGCACTTATAATTGGAAAAGGAATAGAGGTTCCTCTTAAAGAAGTGATTGATATAATTAATAGATTATTTAAAATGTTTGAAAAAAGTGATTATTACTCTTTAATTAGTATTGAAAAAGAGTATTTAAGAATATTAGAAAGTTATGAGGATTTTAAACCTGTAGTAAAACTTTTTGAGTATTATTATAAAAACTATCCTCATAAAATGGAAGAGAAATTTAATTTATTTGGAAACTATTTGGAGTAAAATAGTAAGGAGAAAGGTAAAATGGTAAAAGTAGGAAAAAGACAAACAATGAAGATTAATAACTTCAGTAGCAAAGGAGCGCATTTAGATGCAGGAACAGGAGACTCAAAAGACAATATTCTGCTGCCTAATAATGAGTTAGAGGGGAAAGTTTTAGATATTGGTGATGAGTTAGATGTAATGATATATAGAGACTCGGAAGACAGGCTAACAGCAACTTTAAGAAAAACAGCTTTAACAGTTGGAACAATAGGAAAGCTTTATGTAACAGATACAAATGAAAAACTAGGAGCATTCTTAGATTGGGGATTAAAAAAAGAGTTACTATTACCGCATGCACAAATGGTAGGAGAAGTTAAACCAGGAGATGAGGTTTTAGTTGGAATATATGAGGATAGTAAAGGAAGACTATCTGCAACAATGAAAATATATAGTTTTTTAATGCCAAATAAGGATTATCAAAAAAATGATTTTGTAGAAGGTACAGTATACAGAATTAATCCTGAAATTGGTGTTTTTGTTGCGGTGGACAATAGATACTTTGGATTAATCCCAAATAGCGAGTGTTTTAAAAAGTTTTATGTAGGTGAAGAGATTCAAGCTAGAGTTATTAGAGTTAGAGAGGATGGAAAGTTAGACTTAGCAATGAGAGAGCTAGCTTTTGTTCAGATGGATAAAGATGCAGAAAGTATTTTAGGAAAAATGAAAATATTAAAAACACACTTTAGATTTAATGATGATAGTTCGCCAGAAGCTATAAAAGAGTATTTTGGAATAAGTAAAAAAGCTTTTAAAAGAGCTATAGGAAAACTTTTAAAAGAGGGAAAAATTGAAAAAACTGAAGAAGGATTCTTTAGATTAAAATAAAAGGGGATTTTATGGAAGGGAAAACTATACAATCTATCCAAAGAGCAATAGATATAATGAACTGCTTTAATGAAAATGTGCATGAACTTTCATTAAAAGAGATTAGTGAAAAAGTAGGTCTAAGTAAAAGTACTGTACATGGAATTGTATCAACACTTTTAAAAAACTCATATTTAGAGCAAAATGAGAAAAATAGCAATTATTCATTAGGGCCAGCGTTTATAGAAAAAAGCTTTATTGTAAATGAGGATGTTTTAATAAAGAATATCGGGCATAAGTATTTAGTAAAGATATCAGAAGAGTTTTCAGTGACCGTGAATTTGTTTTTATTTAAGAGAGAGCATTTAAAATTAATTGATAGAGTACAATCAGATTCTATGTATTATACAATTAGTACATCGATAACTAAAATTCCTTTAAATGCATCAGCTTCTGGAAAACTAGCATTAGCATATTCTAAAGATGTAAATATCGATAAAATATTTAGTAAAAATCTATTGTATAAATACACAAATAGTACAATAATAGATAGAGAAACATTAATAGAAGAGATTTATAAAATTAGAGAAGATGGATATTCTTTAGAGAGATCAGAGGTTGAGTTAGGAATTTATTGTATATCAGTTCCAATTTTTAAAGTTAATAATGTTTTTGTTGGAACAGCATCAATAATGGCGACAAGAGAAAAATTAATGAATATTTTACCTAATTTGGCACCAAAGATGGTTGCTATGAGTAAAAAAATATCGTTCGAATTAGGAGCACGAGAGGAGTGAGAACTCCTCTTTTTTATTTTCCTATTGACAAAAAAATAAAAATAGTATATTGTTAATATAACAATTTTTTATTGAAGAATGACGTTCGACAATGTAGAACAAAAAAGGGAGGATTTATGAACAACATGCTAGAAATTTTTGGACAATTTTGCTTTACAGAGGATAAGTTAAAAAGCAGAATACCAGAATCGTATTTTAAAGAGTTTAAAAAAGTTCAAAATGGAGAAAAAGAGCTATCTATAGAACTTGCTGACTCAATAGCAAATGCAGTTAAAAATTGGGCTACTGAAAATGGAGCTACACATTTTACACATTGGTTTCAACCATTGACAGAATTGACTGCTGAAAAGCATGATTCATTTATTTCTATGTCATCTGACGGAACTTGTGTTTCACAATTTTCTGGAAAAGAGCTTATAAAAGGTGAAGCTGACACATCATCATTTCCAAATGGAGGAGTTAGATCAACTTTTGAAGCAAGAGGATATACAGCATGGGATTGTAAATCACCGATGTTTTTAAGAGGAGAGGGGTTATCTAAATCACTATATATTCCAACAGCTTTTATTGGATATAATCAAATGGCATTAGATAAAAAAGTACCTTTATTAAGATCGATAGACTTTATATCAGAGCAAGCACTAAGATTAAAAAAGATACTAGATCCTAAATCAAATGTAACGTCAATAACAAACACTCTAGGATTAGAGCAAGAGTATTTTTTAATAGAGAAGAAATTTTGGGAAAAACGTCAAGATTTAATGCTTTCAGGTAGAACAATATTTGGATCTTTACCACCAAAAGGTCAAGAGTTAAATGACCATTACTACGGAAGTATAAAGGAAAAAGTTGAAAAAGTGATGAATGAGATAGATGCGGAATTATGGAAAATAGGGATAATGGCAAAAACCAAACATAATGAAGTAGCTCCTAATCAATTTGAAATTGCACTGATGTTCACAACGGCAAATGTGGCTGTTGATCAGAATCAATTGACTATGGATATAATAAAAAAGGTTGCAGATAGACATAAATTAAGTGCATTATTACATGAAAAACCATTTAAAGGAGTTAATGGATCTGGAAAACATTGCAACTGGTCACTATCAACAAATTTAGGAGAAAATTTATTAGATCCCTCTTCTTTATCAAAAAATAATCTTCAATTTTTAGTATTTTTGACAGCGGTTCTAGAGGGGATTGATAGATATGAAGATGTCTTGAGAGCTTCTTGTGCAACTCCTGGAAATGACCATAGATTAGGTGGGCACGAAGCGCCTCCTGCGATAATTTCAGTTTTCATAGGGGAAGAGTTAGAAGAAATATTAAAAAATATAGGAAAAATAGTTCCTGTAAATGAAGCACAAGAAAATATGGAGTTTGGTGTAAAAAACTTTACAAAAATACCAAAGGATATATCAGATAGAAATAGGACATCACCTTTTGCGTTTACAGGAAATAAATTTGAATTTAGAATGCCAGGTTCAAGTGCATCAGCGTCTACACCGACATTTATAATAAATACAATTATTGGAACTATAATAAAAGAGTATGCTAATTATTTAGAAGGAAGAGATCCTAAAAATTTAAAAAAGGATATAATAGAACTTATAAAAGATAGATATGAAAAACACAAAAGAATTCTGTTTAATGGAAATGGTTATGATAAAAGTTGGAAAATTGAAGCAGAAAAAAGAGGATTAAAAAATTTAAAAAATACATTAGAAGGATTGAAAGTATATAGACAAGAGAATATAGTAGAACTATTTAAAAATGCCAAGGTGTTATCACCAGAAGAGTTAGAGGCAAGATATATGGTTTATTGTGAGCGTTATATTAAACAAGTTAATATTGAAGGAAGCTCAATGGTTAGAATAGCTAGAAATGAGATATACCCAGCTTTAATGGAATATGCAGCTAAGATATCAAATAGTATCTTATCATTAAGGGAAGTTTTAGGAGATGATGAGTTTTTAATAGCTGATAAGGCTCATTTAGTAAAACTATTAGCTGGAAAGAATCGTTTAAAAGACTATTTAGCTCAATTAGAGTCACAACTTGTAGTAGCTAATGAAATTGAAGATTTATATGAAAAAGTAGTTTATTTAAATAAAGAAATAATTCCATTACTTAAATGTTTAAGAGACATTATTGATTTATTAGAGCATCAAGTTGAAAAGAAAGTTTGGCCTGTACCAACTTATGAGGATATGTTATTTAAATTATAATAAATAGAAAAGTCAGAGTAAAACTCTGACTTTTTTTAGCTATATTGCGCTTTTAAATTATGTTTCTTTAAAACGTGTTTAATCGCTTCTAAGGCAGCAATTGTTCCATCTGATGTAGCTGTAGTAACTTGTCTAATATGCTTAGATCTAACGTCTCCAGCTGCGTATATTCCTTCAACAGATGTATGCATAGCCTCGTTAGTAATAATATAGCCTTGCTCATCTAAAGATGAAACCTCTCCATACAGTTCTTTAAGTGATTTTGTTCCTAAATATAAGAAAGCAAATTGAGTAGGATAAGTTTCGTGAGTACCATTGATTTTAACAACAACCTCTTCAACAAATTCATCTCCTTTAATTTCAACTAACTCACTTGAATAAGACATTTTAACTTTTTCGTTAGCTTTTAATGTTTCCATAAGAGCTTTATCACAACTATCATCACAGTTATCAGTTATAAACATATGAATCTCTTTTGAATACTTTGTTAAAAATAGAGCTTCTTCAGCAATTTCTTTACCTTTTCCAAAAAGAGAAACAGTCATATTTCTTGTAAAAGCACCATCACAAGTTGCACAGTAAGAAACTCCTTTTCCCAGATATTTTTCTTCTCCAGGAAGTTTTTTCGACCCATTTTTTGCCCATCCACTTGCAATTATAACAGTTTTTCCTAGGAAATTTTCGATATCTGTTTTTACAATTTTATGTTCTCCAAATAAATCAAATGCTAAAAATGTAGCGTTGACAAATTCAACATTGTATTTAAGTGTTTGCTCTTTCATTAAAGTATAGATATCTTTTCCAGTAGGTGATCCTAAAATACCTGGATAGTTTTCTATTTTATGAGCCATAAGAAGACTTCCAGTATTTGGTTTTTCAATAACTAAAACTGAAAGATTAGATCTTCCAGCATAAAGTGCCGCAGTTAGACCAGCTGGTCCAGCACCGATAATAACAACATCATAAACTTTGTTTTCCATATTAATTCCTCCTAAAACATTCCTTGGGATTTTAATACTCTTTTTTCCTCACCTAAAATAGTAGGTTCAGTATGGGCGCTATACACTATAGTATCTTCTGGATAAGTTTCACAAATCTTTTTTAAACTTCTTTGTAATTGTGATAAATTACCAGTAGGTAAATCATATCTACCATAACTTCTTCTGAATAGTGTATCCCCAGAAATCATAAAATTAGATTCTTTGTTATAAAAACATTTAGAACCAACTGTATGACCAGGAGTATCAATAACTTCAAAACCAAAAATAGAATCTCCCTCTTTTATAGGAGTAAAATCACCTGTATATGCAAAATCATATCCTTGAATAGCATAAGATAAGTTTAAGGATACATCAGTTAAAAATTTCTCTTCCTCTTTTCCAATATAAACATGAACATTAGGAAAAAGACGTTTTATTTCATTTATTCCACCAATATGATCACCATGACCATGAGTAAGAATAACATTTTTTAGAGTTAAATTGTGATCTTTTATAAAAGATACAATGTTTTCTAATCTAGAATCACTACAATCGAAAAGAGAAGCTTCATTGTTGTCATTCCAAACCAAATAGCAGTTCGTCATATAGCTTCCCAAAGGAAAGGCTTTAATTTTCATTAAAAATACCTCCAATACATTCTTTTTCATAATTATACATTATTTTAGTATTTTTTTCCATGAAAATATTTATAAAAACATCTTTAAAACTTCTTTTACCATCTCAATACGTTTTTCAATAGATGAGATAACTAAATATTCAGAAGTCTCATGAGAGTTTCCACCAACAGGTCCTACTCCGTCAAGAACTCCTACTCCAAGGATTCCTAAAAAATTAGCATCAGATCCACCACCAGTTTTTTCCCAATTAGAATCAATTTTGAATTGTTTTTTAGCTATTTCAAATTTATCTAAAAGTTCTTTCGATAAAGGATTAAGAACTAAAGGGGGTCTATAACCAATCTCTTTTATTTCAATATTAATACCTTCAACATATGGATTTTCTTTTAATCTACTTAAGGTTTTTTCTATATTTTCAAAATGATTTATATCATGTGATCGTCCTTCAAATTTTATAATAGCTTTATCAGGTACTGTATTTACTCCAAATCCTCCATTAATAATTCCAACATTAATAGAGTTCCCTAATTTTAAATTCTGTAATTTTGAAATTTCTAAAATCCAATGAGAAGCTTCAACAATAGCATTTATACCATTTTGAGGCGCTATTCCAGCATGAGCAGCTTTTCCATTAAAAGTAATTTCATATTTAACTAACCCTTTTCTTTCTGAAACCATATTTCCATTTTTTCTAGCTGGTTCAAAAACTAAAGCATATTTTGTTCTTTTTCCCATTTCTGTAATTAATTCTCTAGATATTAAAGAGCTAATTTCTTCATCTGTATTTATTATTATACATATATTTAAAGGGCTATCTTTAAAATCTTTTGCAACCTCATACATTGATAAAAGTCCTGATTTCATATCATAAACTCCAGGTCCAGTTGCAATATCACCCTCTATTTTAAATGGTCTTTGAGCTACAGTTCCCTCAGGAAACACAGTGTCATTATGACCTATAAAAAGAAAATCAAAATTGTTAACATCTCTATTTTTAATAACAAGAACAGGGTTTTTTCCATTCAGTTCATGATATTCAACTATCCAATCTCTATAAAGATTTTTGAAAAAATTAGTTACAAATTGTAATCCTTTTGGAGTATTACTACCACAATCTACATTGACAAGTATTTCTAAATTTTTTAAATAAGTATTTAAGTCCATAAAAATCCTCCTTGAATTTTATATTAACCAAATAAAACCATGTTAGAGATAAGAAGAACAATAAGCCCAACTAACATAGGAAGAAAAGTTCTTCTGACAACTAAAAATGGAGAAACACCTGAAATACCACAAACAGCAACAATAACAGCAGTAATAGGTGAAACACTTCTTGCAATACCAGATGCAAGTTGCATAGGCATGGCAATAACAACAGGATCAATATTAACAGATGCTGCAACAGTTGGTGCTAAAGCAGCAAAGGCAAAAAATGGAGCGTTTCCAGAACCCATAATAACAGACGAAGCTGAAATAACAGCAGTCATAACTAAAATCATAGGTTGAACACCTAAGCCAGCGTTTTTAGTCCAATCGATAATACTATTAATAACTCCGACTTTAGTTAAACCATAAGCAAAAAATTGACCAGCAACTATTAGAGTTATAACAGCAGCAAATTGTGAACCCATAGAGTTGAAAATTATTTTTAACTCACTGATAGTATTTTTAAAAGATTTTTTTCTAATCCCTTCAATAACCATGCTAATAGTGATACTTAAAAGCATAGCAACTTCAACATTCATCTTTATTGAACTTTTGAAAAGAGAGCTAAATGCTAAGATAACAACAAGTGGAACTATAGGGAAAATAGCATAATAGTTTGGAACATTGCTATCCTCTTCATCTATGGAATCTTTAGTTTTTACACCAGAATCATCATAAGTTAAATTTTTATCTCCAATTTTTTGTACAAAATAGTGAGTTACTGCAATTGCAACTATAACAAAAACAGCAACAGGAAGTTGATATTTAACAAAATAAAGAGCGGCATCTAGATTTGCTGTTTTAGCAGCTAGAACTGAGTTTCCAGAAGCGGGTCCTAAATCTAGGCAAGCAGTAGTTCCAATAACAGCTGTTGCAGAGAGTGGACTAGCACCAAGAGAAACTAGAATTGGATAGACAGTAACCATCAATAAAACCCCTAAACCAGAAGCACTTGGAATAAAAATATTTAAAATTTGTCCAAGAATATAAGTTAGAGCTAGAACTAAATAGGGCGAGTTCAGTTTTTTCATAGGTTTTGTTGTGATTTTAACTAGGGCTTTACTGGCACCAATGTGGTCCATATATTTAGCAAATCCTCCAACAACCATAATAGTTAAACCAAGACCAGCAGTAGTCTTAGAAAAAGTATCTTTTAAATATTGAAAAATATCTAAAAAATTAGAGCCTATTGAGGCCTTCTCACTAAGAATAGGTGTATCCTTTAAAAGAATAGCGACACAAAGTAGTAAAAAACCAGCTACAAATAAGACTCCTTGTGGGTAAAACTTTTTAACGATAAAGTAACCAACAAAAAAAATAATAAAAAGTGTGATGAAAAAAATCATTGAGTGTTTTCCTCCTTCAATATTTAAAAGTCTGAAATGTTTCTAACAAAAGTGTATAAAAATAGTATTGTTAAAATTATTTGAGAACAATTTTCACTAATTATACATACTTTATCTATAGGTGTCAATAAATGAAAAATATATATTATAAATGGTAATTATTTACCGTTAATTAATCATGTTTTGGTTAACTTTTTATAAAAACTTAAAAAGTTAAAAAAACAGTTGACTTGAATACTAGTGTAATACTATAATTTTAATTAAAAAACTGTTCTTTAAACGAATTATAGTACTTATTTTCAGAACAAAAATTTTTGAAAAAATACTTTTAAAATGGAGGGATAAAATGAAGTATAGTTACTATCCAGGATGTACTTTAAAAACTAAAGCAGCTAAATTGGAGAGTTATGCTTTAGAGGCAGCAAAAAAGCTAAATATCTCATTGGAAGAGATTGAAAATTGGCAATGCTGCGGAGGAGTATATCCTCAAAGTGACGGAGAGGTAGCACAAAAACTTTCATCAGTTAGAAGTTTAATATCAGCAAGAGATAAAGGAGAAAAACTTTTGACTCTTTGTTCAGCTTGTCACAATGTTATTAAAAGAGTTAATAACGATATTAGAACAAAAGAGGGTGTAAGAAAGAAAGCTAACTTATATTTAGAGGTTGAAAATGAGTATAGAGGAGAAACAGAGGTAGTTCATTATTTAGAGATGTTAAAAAATGATGTAACTTTTGAAGTTTTAAAAGAGAAAGTTGAAAATCCATTGGAAGGAAGAAAAATAGGGGCTTATTATGGGTGTCTTTTACTGAGACCACAAAAGGAGATGGCATTTGATAATCCAGAAAATCCAACTATAATGGAGAACTTTATAGAGTCACTAGGAGGAAAAGCTATAAAATATCCTTATAGAACTGAGTGTTGTGGAGGATACTTAGCTGTAAATAATAAAAAGTTAGCTGAAAATATGAGTGAAAAGATTATAAAATCAGCTGAGTTAAATGGAATAGAGGAGATTATAACTGCATGCCCTCTTTGTAAATATAACTTAGAGAAAAAAGATTCTAAAGTTAAGGTTACATACTTTACTGAGCTACTAGCAGAAGCTTTGAATCTTAAAACAGAGGAGGAATAATGATTAGGGAGAAAAAAAATCCTAAAAAAAATTCAGAGGTTCAAAAAATAGTTGAACTGAGTAAAGAGAGAATAGATGATTGTATGCAGTGTGGAAAGTGCTCAGCAGGTTGCCCTGCAAATGCTGGAATGGATATACTACCACATCAAGTTATAAGATTTTTACAGATTGGAGATGTAAAGAGATTAAGAGAATCAAAATCTATTTGGAATTGTGCAGCTTGTTTTACTTGTGAATCACGATGCC
This sequence comes from uncultured Cetobacterium sp., assembly GCF_947038635.1. Classification (GTDB taxonomy): domain Bacteria; phylum Fusobacteriota; class Fusobacteriia; order Fusobacteriales; family Fusobacteriaceae; genus Cetobacterium_A. Next base: position 12,095 of record NZ_CAMQXC010000060.1, read on the forward strand.
CAAGAGATGTGAGTGTTTCAAAATTGATGGAAGCGGTGAGACAAACAGTTGTTAGAAAGCAGGGAGAGGACAGATTGACTCCTGAAGTTGTTTCAAAATTAATGAGAGACAAAAATATGCCACAACAAGCAGTTGTAAGTGGTTTTCGTAAATACACTAAGTAATTTTTTTAATTAAGGGAGGAAAATCAGTGCGTAGAGTAGGGGTATTTGTTTGTTGGTGCGGAAGTAATATTGCTGGTACTGTGGATGTAGAAAAAGTGAGAGATGCAGTAAAGGGTATGCCAGGAGTAGTTCATTCGGTAGACTACCAATATATGTGCTCAGAGGTAGGTCAAAACTATTTAAAAGATGCTATAAGAGAGAAAAATCTAGATAGAATAGTAGTGGCTTCTTGTTCACCTAGAATGCATGAGGCAACATTTAGAAAAGCAGCGGAGTCAGCTGGACTGAATCCATATTTAGTGGAGATAGCAAATATAAGAGAACACTGTTCTTGGGTTCATAAAGACAGGGAAGTGGGAACTGAAAAGGCTATATCCTTGACAAAAGCAGCTATAGCTAAAGCAACTTTAAATGAGGAGTTAGTAGCTGGAACCACTGCAGTTGAAAAAAGAGCTTTGGTTATAGGTGGAGGAATAGCAGGTATTCAAACAGCATTAGAT
>NZ_CAMQXC010000061.1 GCF_947038635.1 uncultured Cetobacterium sp.
TTATTTATATGTACGTTATAATATTTTTTGATGATTTATAGCTTTTTCATTCAAAAATAATATAATTTTTTCGAAAATAGGCTTAAAAATATTAAAAAAAAGTATTATAATATATATATGTAATCAATAAATCGTGGAGAGAAGGAATCTAGATGTATTTTAAACATTTTATTGTTTTTGGAATAAGTCATAAAAACTTGGATTTATGTCAAAGAGAGAATTTTATACAAAATGACCCCACTTCTGTAGTTGAAAGATTATTTAAAGAGAAAAAGATTGTGGGTTATGTTAATTTATCAACCTGCTTAAGAGTAGAGTACTACTTAGATTTAGATAAAAACTATTCCGTGGCAGATTTTCAAAAAGATATAGGATTAAAAGATATTTTTATAAAGCAAGGGCACGATGCTGTGAACTATCTTTTTAGAGTTACTTGTGGTTTTGAATCCGTTATAAAAGGAGAAGATCAAATTTTAGCTCAAATAAAAAAAGCGCAGTTAACTAGTATGGAAAACAAAATATCAAGCTCTAATATTAATGTTATTTTTAATAAAGCGATAGAGTTGGGAAAAAAATTTAGAAATAAAAGTAAAATATGTCATAATGCTTTATCTTTAGAAGCCATATCTTTAAAGTTTATTAAGAATAGGGTTTCAGAGTTAAAAGATAAGAAAATTCTTATTTTAGGAGTAGGAGATTTAGCAAGAGATATAATGGAGCTTATAACAAAAGAGGAATATAAAAGTTTAACGATAACAAATAGAAGTTATCATAAAGCTTTAGAAGTTAGTAATATCTATAATGCTGAAGTAATTAGTTTTGAAAATAAGTTGGAAGAGGTTGCAAAAAGTGATGTAATAATATCAGCAACTTCAGCTCCTCATGCAATTATAAAAAAAGAGGAGATTTTACCATTATTAGACAAAGATAAAGAGTATGTATTTTTAGATTTGGCAGTTCCTAGAGATATAGAAGAGGAACTTAATGAATTAAAAAATATAAATTTATATAATATAGATGATGTTTGGGGAGTATACTACGAAAATTTAGAAAATAGGGAAAATTTATTAACTAAATATGAATATATGCTTGGTGAACAGATGATAAACTTAAAAAAATGGTTTGAATACAAAGAAGGGATAGCATAATGAAAGAAAAAATCGTAATTGGAAGTAGAGGAAGTATATTAGCTTTAGCTCAAAGTGAAATGATAAAAGGAAGATTAGAGAAGAATTTTCCAGAGTTAAAATTTGAAATAAAGGTTATAGTAACAAGTGGAGATAAAGATTTAGTTAGTAACTGGAATAATAGTGATAAATCTCTAAAGAGCTTTTTTACAAAAGAGATTGAACATGAATTATTAGATGGAACTGTAGATTTAGCAGTTCATTCAATGAAAGATATGCCAATAGTTTCACCACCAGGTTTAATTTGTGGAGCAACTCCTGATAGAGAAGATAACAGAGATGTTATTGTATCAAGAAGTGGAAAAAAGTTATTAGAGCTTCCAGAAGGGGCTGTTGTAGGAACTAGTTCATTAAGAAGAACTATGGGATTAAAAACATTAAGACCTGATTTAGAGATAAAACAATTAAGAGGAAATATTCATACAAGACTTAGAAAATTGGATGAAGGGCAATATGATGCGATTCTTTTAGCAGCTGCAGGATTAAAAAGAGTTGGATTAAGAGATAGAATAACAGAAGAGTTAGATTATGATTTAATGATGCCAGCCCCAGCTCAAGGAGCACTTCATATTCAATGTAGAGAAAATGATGAGTTTGTAAAAAATATTTTAAAATCTATTCATAATCCAGAGATAGAAAAAATTGTAGAGATAGAGAGAGAGTTTTCTAAGATATTTGATGGAGGATGCCATACACCTATGGGATGTACAGGGGAAAAATTTGATGGTAAGGTTTTTTTAAGAGGTGTGTACTGCCAAGACGATATTATGTATAAAGCGGAAGTATTAGAAGATGAGGTATTAGGAAAAGAGATAGCACATAAATTAGCTGCAAAAATAAGGGAGAAAATAAATGGTTAATAATAAAATGGGGAAAGTTTACATAATAGGAGCAGGTTGTGGAAATATAGATCTTTTAACTTTGAAAGGAAAGAGATGTATAGAGGAAGCGGACTGTGTAGTGTATGATAGATTAATAGATCCAAAAGTGTTGAAGTTAGCTAAAGCAGATGCAGAGATGATCTACTTAGGGAAAGGCAATACTGAAGGTGGAGTAATTCAAGATGAAATAAATAAAACGCTGGCTAAAAAAGCTTTAGAAGGTAAAGTTGTAGCGAGAGTAAAAGGCGGGGACCCTTTTGTTTTTGGAAGAGGTGGAGAAGAGATAGAGGAAATAGTTAAGTACTCTATTCCTTTTGAAATTATACCTGGAATAAGTTCTTCAATAGCTGTACCAGAGTATGCAGGAATTCCAGTTACGCATAGAGGATTAGCAAGATCATTCCATGTATTTACAGGACACACAATGGAAAATGGAGAATGGCATGATTTTTCTACTATAGCTAAATTAGATGGAACTTTAGTATTTTTAATGGGAATTAAAAACTTAGATTTAATAACAGGTGATCTAATAAAAAATGGTAAAAATCCTAAAACTCCAGTAGCGGTAATAGAAAAGGGAACAAGTGAAAACCAAAGAGTAACTGTTGGAACTTTAGAAGATATTGTAGAAAAAGCTAAATCTGAAAAGATTGTTCCACCTGCTATAACAATAATTGGTGATGTTGTAAACATGAGAGAAACTTTTAAATGGTTTGAAAATCAACCTCTTTCTGGAAAAAAAGTGTTAGTGACAAGAGATACTAATCAATCACAAGAGTTTAGTGAAAAATTAAGAATACAAGGAGCTACTGTAAGAGAGTTACCTTTTATAAAAATAGAAAATGCTTATGACTTTGATGAAAAAGATTTAAAAGATTATAGTGCTCTTTTATTTAATTCTCCAAACGGTGTAAAATATTTTATGGAAAATATAAAGGATATAAGATCTTTAGGTCATTTAAAAATTGGTGTTGTTGGAGCTAAAACAGATGAATTATTAAGAAATTATAAAATAATTCCAGACTTTATACCAGAAAAATATATGGGAACAGAGTTAGCAAAAGAAGTGCAAAATTATACAAAGGAAAATGATAAGGTATTATTTGTAACTTCAGATATATCTCCTGCTAACTGTAAAAAATGGAGTGAAGAATACAATAGGAAATTTGAAAAATTAGTAGTATATAAAACTGGAAAACATATATATTCTAAAGATGAAGTAGAAAAAGTATTAACTGATATAGAATATATAACTTTTTTAAGTTCATCAACAGTTGAAGCATTTAATGAGAGCATCCAAGGAGATTTAAAATTAATAGAAGATAAAAAAATTGTGTCAATAGGACCAGTTACTACAAAAACTTTAAATGACTTAGGGTACAGTGTAGCTTTGGAAGCAAAAGTTTTTGATGTTGATGGAGTGATTGCAGTAATAGGAGAGAAATAATATGTTTAATAGAACTAGAAGATTAAGAAGTTCTCAGGTTATGAGAAATTTAGTGAAAAATATAGATTTTACTTTAGATAATCTAATCTATCCCCTATTTATAGAAGAGGGAGAAAATATAAAAGTTGAAATTCCATCGATGAAGGGACAGTATAGAATATCAATAGATAGGTTAGAAGAGGAGTTAGTAGAATTAAATACTTTAGGAATAAAATCATTGCTTTTATTTGGAATTCCTCAAAAGAAAGATCCAGTTGGAAGTGAAGGGTATAATGATAAAGGGATAGTTCAAGAGGCGATAAAATTTATTAAATCTAAATTTCCAGAATTTTTAGTTGTTACAGATGTGTGTCTATGTGAATATACATCTCATGGACATTGTGGAATCTTAAGAGGAGAGGAGTTACTAAATGATGAGACTCTAAAACTTTTACAAAAAGTAGCTCTTTCTCATGCTAAAGCAGGGGCAGATATGGTGGCACCATCAGATATGATGGATGGCAGAATAAAAGCTATAAGAGAGACATTGGATGAAAATGGATTTATAAACTTACCTATTATGGCATATAGTGTGAAATATGCATCAGCTTATTATGGACCATTTAGAGATGCAGCTGATTCAGCTCCAGCATTTGGAGATAGAAAGACGTATCAAATGGATTTTAGAAATTCTAAAGATTATTTGATAGAAGTTGAAAATGATATTTTAGAAGGTGCTGATATAATAATGGTAAAACCTGGAATGCCTTATTTAGATGTAGTTAAAGGAGTAGCGGATGCTATATCAAATCCTGTTGCGATTTATAATGTAAGTGGTGAATATTCTATGGTAAAAGCAGCGGCAGAAAATGGTTGGATAGATGAAGAAAAAATAGTTATGGAAAACATGTATGCTATGAGAAGAGCTGGAGCAGACATTATAATAACATACCATGCTAAAGATATAGCAAAATGGTTAAAAAGAGGTGTAAATTAAGTGAGATATAGTAATTCAGAGAAGATATATGAAAAAGCTGTGAAGATTATACCAGGAGGAGTAAATAGTCCTGTTAGAGCTTTTAAATCAGTTGATAAAACATACCCAATTTTTGTAAACAGAGGAAAAGGATCAAAGATATACGATGAGGATGGAAATGAATATATTGATTATATTTGTTCATGGGGTCCACTTATTTTAGGTCATAATAATGAAAGAGTTTTAAAAGGTGTTAGAGAAGCGATAGAATTAGGAAGTTCGTTTGGACTACCAACTAAAATGGAAGTTGAATTGGCTGAATTAGTATGCAAATGCTATCCATCAATGGACATGATAAGATTTACAACTTCTGGAACTGAAGCAACTATGGCAGCAGTTAGAGTTGCAAGAGCTTTCACAAATAGAAATAAAATATTAAAATTTGAGGGATGTTATCATGGACATTCAGATTCATTATTAGTTAGTTCTGGATCAGGATTATTAACAGATGGATATCAAGATAGTAATGGAATAACAGAGGGAGTACTAAAAGATACATTAGTTGCACCTTTTGGTAATATTCAAAAAGTTAAAGATATTTTGGAAACTAAAGAAGTTGCTTGCTTAATAATGGAGCCAGTACCAGCTAATATGGGACTTATAAATAGCTCGAAAGAGTTTTTACAAGCTATGAGAGAGGTATGTGATGAAACAGGAACTCTTTTAATATTTGATGAGGTAATATCTGGGTTTAGAGTTGCTTTAGGAGGAGCTCAAGAGTATTATGGAATAACTCCAGATATAACAACTTTAGGTAAAATAATAGGTGGAGGTTATCCTGTAGGAGCTTTTGGTGGAAAAAAAGAGATTATGGATATGATTGCACCAGTTGGAAGAGTTTACCATGCAGGAACTCTATCTGGAAATCCTGTTGCTGTTAGAGCGGGATTTGAAATGGTGAGTCATCTATTAGAAAATAGAGAAACTTTATATAAAGAGTTAGAAGAAAAAGTAATATATATGACTGATTCTATAGAGAAAATTGCAAAAAAATATGAAGTATCTATTAAAATAAATAGATTAGGTTCTTTATTTACAATATTTTTCAGTGATTTAGATGAAATAACAGATTTAGAGCATGTTATCAATTCTAATACGACACATTATTCAGTATACTTTAATACATTATTAGATAATGGTATAGTTGCACCGCCATCAAAATATGAAGCCCACTTTGTATCAGTAGCCCATACTAAAGAGGATTTAGATAGAACTTTAGAGGTTATAGATATGGCGTTTAAAAAAATTGGTGAAACTAATGGAAAGTAAAAAATCTTTTTTTCCACTATTTATAGATTTAACTAATAAAAGTTGTTTAGTTGTAGGAGGGGGAAATATAGCTGCAAGAAAGATAAAAAGTCTTGTAGAATATGGTGCTAGAGTGATTGTAGTAGCTCCATTTATACTTCCTGAAATCTTAGAGTTAGATGTGGAGATTGAAAAAAGAGATTTTAAAGCCGGAGATATAAAAGATAAATTTTTAGTTGTCGCAGCAACTAATGATGAAAAGTTAAATGAAATGATAGTAGATTTATGTGAGGATAATAATATACTTGTAAATAATATAACATCAAAAGTGTATATGTCAGCTAGATTTACTGCTCATATAGATAGCGATGACTATCAGATTGCAATTTCAGCAAAAGGGAATCCTAGAGAATCTGTTAAATTAAAAAAAGAGTTAGTAGAGTATCTCAAAAATAGAAAAGACTAGAGACACAAATGTCTCTAGTCTTTTTCTATTTTTAGATCTTGGAAAAGTTCTAAAACCTCTTTTGAATACTTTCCATCCATATCATGAGATATAAATGGTGGAAGAATAGTTAAAGAATCTTTACCATTTCGAATTCCTTCAATTAAAAGAATTTTAGCAGGTTTATCAAGCTTTGAATGGCAAAATTGAACTCTTTTAGGAGAGATACCATATTTTCTCATAGCATCAACAATTTCTAAGAATCGATCAGGCCTATGAACCATTGCAAAATACCCTTTATCTTTTAAAAGTTTAGAAGCTACCCCGATAAGTTGCTCTAAATCAATAGTTATTTCATGACGAGCTAAAGTAAGTTGATCTAAATTATTTAGTTGATTTTCATTTCCATGAAATTTAAAAAATGGTGGGTTTGTTATAACAACATCTTGAGAACCATTTTCAAAATATTTTCTCCAATTTTTCATATCATCATGAATAATACTTATTTGTTCTTGTAAGTTGTTTAGTTCGATATTTCTTTTAGCTAAATTAGCAGAAATTTCTTGAATTTCAATACCAATAATTTTAGCTTTAGTCCTTTGAGATAGAAAAAGAGGTATTGCTCCATTTCCAGTTCCTAAGTCTAGTATTTTATTTGTACCTCTTGTTAGAGATATAAAGTTAGATATTAAAAGTGAATCTAAAGAAAAATTAAAATAATCAGGTCTTTGAATTATTTTTAAATTTTTATTTAATAAATTATTTATAACTTCGTTTTCATTAAGTGTCATTTTGTACCTCCAAAGTTATTATAACAAAAAAGATACAAAATTCAAGTCTAGATATCTCTAGTTAAAACTATATTAGCATCAGTTCCTAAAATATTATTTAAAATAATTGTTCCAATTTTTTGTGGTGATTGGATTTTAATATCTTTTAAAAGTTCCATACATTGGAAAACTAACTCTTTTGGAATAGGCTTATCTGTTTTTACAGGAACCATATGATGAATTCCACCACTTACTCTAACAATAGAAGTCACAACTCTTTTAGGAGCAATAAGCTCCTCTTTACCATAAACTGCTCCTTTAGGACATGAGTTACCAGTAACTTTATAATCATTTTCAATATCTATATTTAAATGACATCCCATAGGACATAAAATACATATCATCTCTTTCATTACTATACCTCCTGTAGTTCAATAACAATATCTTTAGTAATTCTTTTTAATAGGACCTCAGGAAGAAGAACTTTTTCCATTTCCCCAGGAGCTAAGTGGGCTCTTTTAAAGCTAGCTATAATATTATCACCTTCTCTAACTACAATTTTTTTATTTTTATATATATTATTTACTCTCATAAAAATTTCTAATTTGTTTTGTAGATTATCTAGGTTAATAACTTGAGGAACAGTGTAAACAATACCGTTACCATTTTTTATATTAGAAACATTTTCTAATTTACAATTTTCTTCAGCAATATAGCATGCTGCAAATTTTCCTGCTCTTTCTCCCTCTTCACTAACGAAATCTACAAGATCATGAACATGAACAACATTTCCACAGGCAAAAACACCAGGAATACTTGTCTCCATTGAGTTATTAACAATAGGACCATTAGTTCTATTATCTAAAATAACACCAGCTTCCTTAGATAAGTCATTCTCAGGAATAAGTCCAACTGATAAAAGAAGTGTGTCACATTCATATTCTATTTCAGTACCGGGTATAGGTTTTCTATTTTCATCAACTTTAGCAATAATTACTTTTTCAAGTCTATCCTTTCCTTTGATATCAACAACAGTGTGAGATAAAAGAAGTGGAATATTAAAATCATCAAGACATTGAACAATATTTCTATTTAATCCACCAGAAAATGGCATCAATTCTACTACAGCTTCTACTTTAGCACCTTCTAAAGTCATTCTTCTAGCCATAATAAGTCCGATATCTCCACTTCCAAGAATTAGAGCTTTTTTTCCTACCATATATCCTTCCATATTTATATATCTTTGAGCAGCACCAGCTGTGAATATTCCAGAAGGTCTTTCTCCAGGTATAGCAATAGCTCCTCTAGTTCTTTCTCTACATCCCATAGATAAAATTACAGCGCCAGCTTCGATCTCTTGGTAGCCATCTATAGGATTAATCATAGAAACAACTCTATCTTTAGATATATTTAAAACCATAGTTTCTAGTTTAATATCAATAGGGTATTGTTTAACAAATTCAATATATTTTTGAGCATATTCAGGACCAGTTAATTCCTCTTTAAATCTATGAAGTCCAAAACCATTGTGGATACATTGTTGTAAAATACCACCTAGCTCTTTATCTCTTTCTAAAATAACGATATTTTTAGCACCATTTTCATAAGCTGATTTAGCAGCAGCAAGACCAGCAGGACCTCCACCTATAACAACAACATCATATCTCATTATTTTTTCAACTCCTCTATTAGAATATAAGAATTAGCTTTATCTAAGATAACGTCTTTGATATCTTTATTTAACTCTCTAGCAATAATTTCTTGAACTCTAGGTCCACAGAAACCACCTTGACATCTACCAGACCCAGGTCTACATCTTCTTTTAACTGCGTCCATCGTAGTAGCTTTAACAGGTCTATGAATTGCTTCAACTATCTCTCCTTCAGTAATCATTTCACATCTACAAATTATTCTACCAAATCTATTATCCTCTTTAATTTTTTGAGCTTTTTCCTCTGGTGAAAGATGCATGAAAAGAGTGTGTTTTCTAGGCTTAATAAAATCATCTTTTTTTATAAGGTGAGCACCACTATCTTTTAACAAGTCAATAGCTGCTAAAGCAATAGCAGGTGCAGCAGATAATCCAGGTGATTTTATTCCTGCAATATCAAAGAAACCTTTAATAGATGACTCTTCAACAATAAAATCTCCTCTATCTGATTCTGCTCTAATTCCAGCAAATGTTCTAATATTTTCTCTAAAGTTGATATCTTTTATAGAGTGGCTTCCTTTAAATTTAATATAATCAAGTCTATCAGTAGCTGTAGAAACATCGTATCTATTATCAATATCTTGAGCATCAGGTCCGACAAGTAAATTTCCATGAACTGTTGGAGTTACAAGTATTCCTTTTCCAAGCTTAGAAGGACATTGAAAAACAGTTTGATTAACTCTTTTTCCTTGGTTTTTATCTAAGACAAAATACTCGCCTTTTCTTGGAAGTATTTTGAATGATTCAGGTGCAATCATTTTATGAATAATATCAGCGTGAACTCCGGTACAATTAATTACATATTTTCCATGGAAAACTCCAGTATTTGTATGTACATGGAAAATATCATCTACTTTTTCAATATTTTCAACTTGTGTATTTAAAAATAATTCAACACCATTTTCAACAGCGTTATCTATAAGAGCTTCAGCAAATTCCCAAGGTGAAACAATTCCAGCAGAAGCGCAGTGTAGTGCAGCAACGGCTTTTTCATCAACATTTGGTTCGATTTCTCTCAGTTTTTTTTGATTGATAATAGCTAAGCCAGGAACTTTATTTATGATACCTCTGTTATAAAGTACATTAAGATGCTCAATCTCTTCATCATTAAATGCTAAGACAAGAGAACCGTTACGTTTAAAAGGAACAGAAAGTTCATTACATAAATCTTCGTATAAAGAGTTACCTAAAACATTTAATTTAGCCATAAGTGACCCTTCCTTAGCGTCATATCCTCCGTGAACAATTGCACTGTTAGCTTTGGTAGTTTCATTAGCTACATCAGTATCTTTCTCTAAAACTGCAACTTTTAATTGGTATTTAGAAAGCTCTCTAGCGATACCAGTTCCAATAATACCAGCACCAATGATTAAAATATCATACATAAAATACCCTCCTAGTTTTTAATAGCAAAAAAGAGAGCAGAAAAAGGTGGTAATAAATTACCGACACTTTTTTAGCTCTCTTCATCTCTATTGCTAATATTTAATTTTTATCTAATTTAAATATACTACTTTTTTTTTAATTAGTCAAGCTCCCAATTTAAAGATCTTTCAACAGCTCTTTTCCATTTGCTATGTTTTAAATCTCTATCCTCTTCAGTCATAGTAGGAATGAATGTTTTTTCAAGACACCAATTTTGTTTAATCTCATTTTTATCATTCCAGAAACCAACTGCAAGACCAGCAAGATATGCTGCTCCTAAAGCTGTTGTTTCAACAGTAGAAGGTCTGTGAACCTCTTTACCCACAATATCAGATTGGAATTGCATTAAGAAGTTATTAGCAGATGCTCCGCCATCAACTTTTAAAGCTTTTAATTCAATTCCAGAATCCTCTTGCATAGCTTCAAGAACATCTCTAGTTTGATAAGCAATAGATTCTAAAGTTGCTCTAATGATATGATTTTTATTAGCACCTCTAGTTAATCCAACAATAGCACCTCTAGCATACATATCCCAGTGAGGAGTTCCTAAACCAACAAATGCTGGAACAAAGTAAACACCACCATTATCTTTAACTTTACTAGCAAAATATTCAGTATCTTTAGAATCTGTAATTAACTTTAATTCGTCTCTTAGCCATTGAACTGCAGCACCAGCAACAAAGATACTTCCTTCAAGAGCATACTCAACTTTTCCATCTAATCCAATAGCTATAGTAGTTAAAAGACCATTTTTACTTTGGTACATTCTACTACCTGTATTCATAAGCATGAAACAACCAGTTCCATAAGTGTTTTTAGCTTCTCCTTTTTCAAAGCAAGCTTGTCCAAATAAAGCAGCTTGTTGATCTCCAGCAACACCACAAATAGGAACTCTATGTCCACCCTTTCCGCCAAGATTAGCATATCCAAATGTTCCACTTGAATCTTTAACTTCAGGAAGCATAGACTTAGGAATATCTAATTCTTTTAAAAGTTTTTCATCCCAACAAAGATCTTTAATATTATAAATCATAGTTCTAGAAGCATTTGTGTAATCTGTAGCATGTGATTTTCCATTAGTCAATTTCCAAATTAACCATGTATCAACAGTACCAAATAATAATTCTCCTCTTTCAGCTTGTTCTCTAGCACCTTCAACATTGTCTAAAATCCATTTTATTTTAGTTCCTGAGAAATAGGCATCTACAACAAGACCTGTATTATCTCTTATATAATCAGCTAATCCTCTAGCTTTTAAATCATCACAAATATGAGCAGTTCTTCTACACTGCCATACAATTGCATTGTAAACAGGTTTTCCAGTTAGCTTATTCCAAACAATAGTAGTTTCTCTTTGGTTAGTAATTCCTATACCAATAACATCATGTTGAGAAACACCAGATTGTGCGATAGCTTCAGCTAAAACACCACTTTGACTAGCCCAAATCTCCATAGGGTCATGTTCAACCCATCCCTCTTTTGGATAGATTTGTCTAAATTCTTTTTGTGCACTTGCCACAATATTTTGTTGTTCATCAAAAATTATAGCTCTTGAGCTAGTTGTTCCTTGATCTAATGCGATTATATACTTCATAGAAAATCCTCCCTGATTTATTATATTTTAATTGAAAAGAGCTGCAAAAGTAATAGCACCGATAATTCCACCTACAATAGGTCCAGCAATAGGTACCCAAGCGTAAGACCAATCAGAATCACCTTTATTAGCAATAGGTAAAATAGCATGCATAATTCTAGGTCCTAAATCTCTAGCAGGGTTAATTGCATAACCAGTAGGTCCACCCAAACTTAAACCTAAACTCCATACATAAAAACCAGCTAATAATGGTCCTAAAATACCTGTAAATCCTCTAACCATATCGCCGTTTGGCAAAGTAGCAGTGAAAGCTTGGTTGTTAACATGACCAATAGCTAATAGTCCAAAAACAAGCATAAAAGTACCTACAGCTTCTGTTACAAAGTTCCACTTTAAATCTCTGATAGCAGGGCCTGTAGAGAAAGAACCTAAAATAGCTCCAGTATCAGTTGTTTCGTCATAATGTCTTTTGTAAGTAAGATATACAAAAATTTGTCCAAACATAGCTCCTAAAATTTGGGCAACAACATAACCTAAAACAAGGTTAGCTGGGAAAAGACCTGCAACAGCAAATCCAATAGTTAAAGCAGGGTTAAGATGAGCACCACTAATCCATCCTACGCAGTAAGCTCCAGTCATAACAGCTAGACCCCAAGCAGTAGTAATAACAATCCATCCAGAGTTGTTTCCTTTACTTTTGTTTAAAACCACATTTGCAACAACACCATTACCAAGTAAAACAAGAATTGCAGTACCTATAAACTCAGCTACAAAAACATTCATGATATCCTCCCATATTTATTTTTTTTATATTAAAAAAAGCTATTCAAAAAAAGAGAATTTTAAGAAATTCTGTTTAATTGAATAGCTTCTCTAATATCTCTAGCTAAACTAATTTATAATATTTAGTTTTGTTG
>NZ_CAMQXC010000062.1 GCF_947038635.1 uncultured Cetobacterium sp.
CTCTATATTAGAGTGGCCCTAATTTATGCATGGGAAGTGTGATTTTCCTCTTGCTGGCTAAGTATATCATACTCTCTCATCATTGTAACTGAATATAAAAAAACTGAAGTAATGACTCCAGTTTTTGCACGATTTTCAGATATAATTATGCTTTTGTGATATTAACTGCTTGAGGTCCACGTTGACCTTCTTCAACATCAAATTCAACTTTTTGACCTTCGTCAAGTGATTTGAATCCATCAGATTGGATTGCTGAGAAGTGAGCGAACAAATCTTGACCATCTTCAGAGGTAATAAAACCAAATCCTTTAGTAGCGTTAAACCATTTTACTGTTCCATTTGCCATAATATATTTATTTCCTTTCGACAAAATTGTAAATCTTATTTTGCGAAAAGTGAATCTATAAAACATTTTACTCATGACAAAATCTACTTCTTCATAGTAACACTAATTATACTCAATGTCAAACTACTCTCTCATTAATAAAATCCATATCGTAGTGACATGGATTTTATGAACTGTAGGGAAAGCAACTAATCTTTCCCTCACTCAGTATAACATTTTAATTCGTTTTTGCAATAACAATAAATAAAAAGCAAAGGACATCCCATGCTTTAAATCATTTATCTTATATGTACGTTTGAAGCATAACGTCCACGAGACGTCATTTTGATATCAAAAGTAACCTTTTGACCTTCATCATATTTTTTAAAATCATTTCCTTGAATAGATAAGAGATAAGCAAACACATCTTGCCTATCATCTGCCATAATAAAACCATACCCTTTGTCAGCGTTAAACCAATTTATTGTTCCTTTATTCATATAATACATCCTTTCGCATCATCTGTAAATCCTATTTTGCGAAAAAGTGCATTCCTAAAACATTTAAACTCGAGACAAAACCTACCTCTTAATAGTAACACCTATTCTTACCAAAGTCAAATTGGTCTATTTAAAACTTATTGATTTTCTTGTGATTCCCCAGATTTTCATGAGGATTTGCTTTAGCAAGTGTCAAGGTTTCTCTATCAACCACCCTGACATCATGGTTTTCTAATTCAACAATTAGTGCATACTTATAGAGATTAATATCTCCAGAAACGACAATTGCTTGTTCCCCATTAGATAATGTAATTTTATCTCCTGTTTTCATTTTTCACTTCCATTCTAGGCTCCGCCTATTTAACGAAAAAATTTCACTTTAGGGTGAGTTTTTTATAAGAAAAATAAGGGCTCCCTAAAGCCCTTAAAATATTGCGGGAATAGGATTTGAACCTATGACCTTCGGGTTATGAGCCCGACGAGCTACCTAACTGCTCCATCCCGCTTTGCAAGTATAACACTAATATCAGTTAAAGTCAATTTAACATTAGGGTTCGTAAATTATTTTACAAATGTGTTACCTTACCCGAACAGCATTTTTTCTCACATAAGTAAAGTTATTACTAGGTATATAACTAATATATTTACTACAAACCCAAAAAACAGTAAGCTTATAATCGCCTTTTTCTCTTTATTTTTATTCGTTAGATGCCCCTTCCCCTTATTATCAACTTATTTTTTTGTTTATAATTACATATTTTAAAAAAACTACCCCATTTGAGTAGCTAATAATGGAGGTGTGGTGCTTTCGCAAAACCACACCCTATGGTAAGTATATCACTTTAATTCTAAATTACAATATCAATCAAAAAATAGAAACCATATTTGGTTTCTATTCCACAACAGAGACTGTGATCTCATAAAATTAAGTATAGCACCTTGTTAAGCTCAATACTGATTATTAGTTTATAAAGAGAAAAACATATAGCTTAAAAGCATCAAACAAACTTAACATAATAAAAAGTCATTAATTCAATTCTTAATGACTCTTTAATTTATTTTTTGTTCAAATCTTCCAAAATAATATGCTTAGTTCCTTAACTTTATAAACTCA
This sequence comes from uncultured Cetobacterium sp., assembly GCF_947038635.1. Taxonomy (GTDB): domain Bacteria; phylum Fusobacteriota; class Fusobacteriia; order Fusobacteriales; family Fusobacteriaceae; genus Cetobacterium_A. The sequence continues at coordinate 1,940 of NZ_CAMQXC010000062.1, forward strand.
AAAATTCAATGAGATTAAATCGTAGCTATGATTTTATACCATAATTGCCCCAAATTTGTCCCATTTTATTTTTCAATTTAAGAGGTTTTCTATGAAACAGGTTTATAAAGGCTTATAGAACCTGAATTTAACTTTGAGAGCGACCTAAATAATCCCCTCTTCTCCTTACAATATATATCTTTTTTTATAACTATTTTGTATTTTTATAATTTTACACTTGTTTTTTAAGTAAATATAAAATTATTAAGAGTTTTTCTAGTATCGATTTATTCGGTAAATTTTATTTTAATTTTTATAATACACTGTTACAAAGGCAGTCATGAATATTCCCATATTTGAAATAAACGCTCAACGCGTTTGCTTAATATTAAAACACATAAAATAAAAAGTCACTAAAGTTTAGTGGCTCTTTATTTTATAAGTTTTCTATTGTTTTCAATAATGTCTAGTTGATTTATATATTTTAAATTTTACCCACTATTTGCCCACTAAATTTTATTTTAGTTTCTATAATGCATTGCTACACAGGCATCCAATAATATTCCCATATTTGAAATAATTTTGGGCATTTCAACTTTTCTTATTCTAAATAAGATAATACATAATTTGTGAAATACTGCCTTCCAAAGTAAGACCTAGAAATTTACTTTTCTCATACTTAAATTATTAGGTATTTAGCATCACTAAAAGAACTTTCGATTATGTTGCAAAAAGTTAAAAGATAACAAAGAAATGAAACTTTTTTATAGTTGTAATATTGCCTTAATATTTACCATTACCATTATATTTTGTTGAACTACATGCTAGAAATATATAGATTTTATATTATTATTCTTTTGTAAATAAAGAATATGCTAAATAGAAATTTCCTAACGTTGCTGAACCATTTTCTTTGACAGTTGGTAAGCGAATATACTTTTCTACAGAACAAGGCAGATCTATATAATTATTAAGCATAGAAATGAAATGTTTTTGTATAAGTGATATCATATTTGATTTTTCCATTACACCACCTCCCAAAATTATACACTCAGGAGCTAATGTCAAAGTTGCATTCATAGCCGCTTGAGCAATATAATAGCTTAAGATATCCCAGATAGGATCATCTGAAGGAATTTTTTCCCCAAGTATTCCTGTTCTAGCTTCAAGACTCGGACCCGCCGCAACTCCTTCAAGACAATCACCATGGAAGGGACAGCTTCCTTCAAAAGTAAGATCATCTCTATGACGATTTATTCTTTGGTGCCCCATTTCCGAATGCCCAATGCCACCAATAAAATATCCATCTTGAATTGCTCCCCCTCCAATACCTGTACCGATTGTTAAATAAACAAGATTTTTTTTTCCTGTATTTTTCATTTCACCATAGGCTGAGGCGTTTACATCAGTAGTAAAATATATTGGGATATCAAGTGCTTCTTTTAATTGGCCAACTAAATTTATATTTTTCCAACCAACTTTTGGCGTCGAAGTAATGTATCCATACGTTTTACTTGAAAGGTTTAGATCAATAGGCCCAAATGATCCTAAACCAATGGCAGAAACTCGGTTTTCTTTAAAATATTTAATAGTCTTACTTATAGTTTCTTGTGGCGTAGTAGTAGCAAATTTGCATTTTTTTATAATATTAAAATGTTCATCTGCAATAGCCAGTACAAATTTTGTGCCACCAGCCTCAATTGATCCATAGTATACGGACATAGTTTGCTCCCTCTAGTTCAATAATAGAATTTTTTCTCCAACTTTGATATCAACATTTTCACTCAATGGCAAAATCTCATTGTAACTTGCTGAATTGGTAATAACAATAATTACAGTATCATCGAATCCACTCTTCTCGATTTCTTCTTTATCAAAAGATCCTAGTAAATCCCCTGCTTTTACTTTCTGGCCAACTTTAACATTTTGTATGAATCCATTACCATTCATTGAAACAGTATCTATTCCAATATGTAAAAGAACTTCACCTCCATTTTTTGTTTTTATACCATAAGCGTGACCTGTTTCATAAGCAATAATAATTTCTCCGTCGGCTGGTGAGAAAAGTTCTCCAGATTTAGGCTTGATTGCAATACCTTTTCCCATAATTTCTTTTGAGAAAACAGGGTCACTTACATCAGACAGAGGAATTACAAATCCATTTATTGGAGCAAGGAGTTCGTCACTTTTAACTGGATCGATAATAACTTTCTCAGGTTGGTATTGAGTTGTTGCATTCTGTTTATTTTTTTCTTTCGTAATAGATTTAGCTTCCATCCGCCGACCATAGATTGAGGTAACAACAAAAGCAATAAGAAAGCTAATAAATATCGAAATCATAAATTGTAAGTTATACCCAGCTTTAATAGAGATAAAGCCAATTAATCCTGCGGATCCCAGACTAACCGCAAGGACATGGAATAATCCCATAAATAATGAACCAATTGCTGAAGCCCCAAGAGCAATAAAGAACGGATATTTTAGTTTTAGATTAATCCCAAATAGCGCAGGTTCAGTAATACCTAGAATTGCAGATACACCAGCTGGAGCTGCAAGAGCCTTTGTTTTAATGTTTTTAGTAACAAATAAAATTGCAAAAGTTGCACCAGCTTGAGCCATATTTGCGCAGGCAGCAACTGGAAAAATAAAGTCTCCACCAATACCGCTATGTTGATAGTTTGTGATTAACATTGTTTCAATGGCCGGAAAACTCTGATGTAATCCAGTTACTACTATTGCGGAGTAGAAGCCTCCAAACACAAGCATTCCTAGTGCCCCTAATGTGTTATAAAGTCCAACCAAACCATCTGTCAAGCCATTTGATACGAAACGAAGTGCTGGTCCTACAATAGTGAATGTGAGAAATCCAGTTATGATGACTGAAAGCAACGGAGTAAATGTGAAGTCTATAGCATCGTTAAGGTATTTATGAAAGAATCTCTCAAGTTTAGCAAGGATAAAAGCCACTCCAATTACAGGAAGAACTTGTCCTTGATATCCAGCCTGGGCAACTTTAAAACCAAAAATATCCCAATAAGTCATTGTATGATTAGAGATTGCTTCAGCAACATTATATCCATTAATAAGCCCAGGCATTACCATAATCATACCTATAACAGCACCTAAATATGGGTTTCCGCCAAACCTTTTTGTGGCAGAATAACCTATTAAAATTGGCATGAATGTAAATGGTGCGGCACTCATAGTATTAACAATATCAGCAAATCCTTTCCACATCGGAAACATTTCAACAAGCGATTTCGTCGCGAAAAGATGTTCAGCTGTTAGCGCATTATTAAGAGCCATTAACAGACCACCAGCTACAAGAGCTGGTATCAAAGGAACAAAAATATCAGAAAGCAGCTTTACAAGTGCCATTACTGGATTTTGTTTTTTTTGACTTCCTGCAATCTCTTTGAGATCTGCAGTTGATGCCTCAATTATTCCTGTAAGTTTAATAAATTCTTCGTATACAGTGTTAACATCACCTGGCCCTACAATAATTTGATATTGACCAGCTGCTTCAAAAGTCCCCTTAAGATCTGGGTCATTATCTAGAGCCTCTTGATCAATAACGCCAGTATCTTTTAGGACTAAACGTAGTCGTGTCGCACAATGTGCAGCTCCTTGAATGTTATCACGCCCAACTGCATTTAAAATGCGTTCAGCTACCTGCTTATGATTCATAATTTTCTCCTCAAATAAAATGATTTCGCTTACAGAAGTTATTTTATCATTTTTTTGATATATGTCAAGCGTTTGCCATACTTTTTTTATTTTTTATTCTTCCGTGGTTATTTATATTGATTTTTTTATAAAAAACGTTTATCATAAATATATATAATTTAGTAAATGAGGAAAAAAAATGAAATGGTCTACCAAACAACGATATCGTACCTACGATAGTTATTCTGAAAATGATTTAGAGAGTTTACGCAAACTGGCACTAAAATCTCCTTGGAAATCAAATTTTCATATTGAACCAGAAACTGGACTTCTTAATGATCCAAATGGATTCTCTTATTTCAATGAAAAATGGCATTTGTTCTACCAACATTTTCCTTTTGGGCCAGTACATGGTTTAAAATCATGGGTACATCTAGTCTCAGATGATCTCGTCCACTTTGAGAAAACAGGGCTAGTCCTTTATCCAGATACAAAATATGATAATGCTGGAGCTTATTCTGGGTCTGCTTTAGCTTTTGAAAACTACTTATTTTTAATATATACGGGTAATCACAGAGGCAAAGATTGGGTTAGAACTCCATATCAACTCGGAGCAAAAGTTGACAAAAATAATCAGTTAGTCAAATTCACTGAACCACTAATTTTTCCTGATTTTTCTCAAACAACCGACCATTTTCGAGATCCCCAAATTTTTTCATTTCAAGGACAAATTTATTGCTTAATTGGTGCTCAAAGCTCTCAAAAAAATGGTATAATCAAACTTTATAAAGCAATAGAAAATAATTTAACTGATTGGAAAGATTTGGGAAACTTAGATTTTTCAAAAGAAAAAATGGGTTATATGATTGAATGTCCGAACCTTATATTTGTCAATGGTAGATCAGTATTAGTTTTTTGTCCACAAGGACTAGATAAATCGATTGTTAAATATGATAATATATATCCTAATATGTATGTTATTGCGGATGACTTTACTACTGGTTCAAAAAATCAGCTAAAAAATGCAGGACAACTAATTAATTTGGATGAAGGTTTTGACTGTTATGCTACGCAGTCATTTAATGCACCTGATGGCTCTGCTTATGCCATTTCATGGCTAGGTTTACCTGAGACATCATACCCCACTGATAAATACAATGTTCAAGGTGTCTTGTCCATGGTTAAGAAGCTTTCAATAAAAGACAACAAATTGTATCAATATCCAGTTGAAAAAATGAAAGAATTAAGACAAAAGGAACAAGATCTCTTACTAGCAGATAATAACATTATTACATCTAACTCTTATGAACTTGAGGTCGATTTTCGTCAGCAAAACTCTACACTTCTATCTTTAATGACAAATGAAAAAGGGGATAGTGCACTTAAAGTTGAGATAGATAAAGAAAATAATACTATTACACTTATAAGAAATTATGAAAAACGTTTGGCACATGTTAAAATAGAAAAAATGAATGTATTTATTGATCAATCAATTTTTGAAATTTTTATTAATGATGGTGAAAAAGTATTATCAGGTCGTGTATTTCCAAATAAGAATCAGTATTCGATTAGAAGTCAAAATCCGATAAAAATAAAATTATGGGAGCTAAAAAAGTGATCAAACTTGAAGATGTTGCAAATAAAGCTGGGGTTAGTGTAACGACCGTTTCGCGTGTTATAAATCGTAAAGGATATTTGAGTGACGCAACAATATCAAAAGTAGAAAAAGCAATGCAAGACTTGCATTATATTCCAAACGCAGCCGCACGTTCTTTGCAAGGAAAATCCTTAAAATTAATTGGGTTAGTATTTCCAACTATAAAAAATATTTTTTATGCAGAATTGATTGAAAAAATTGAGCAAGCTCTTTTCAAACGAGGCTACAAAGCTATGTTAGCAACAACAGAACATGATGAACAAAAAGAGCGAGACTATCTTGCCTTACTACTTTCTAACCAAGTTGATGGAATTATTTATGGGAGTCATAATTTAAAAGCACATGATTATATAGCAATTGAAGCACCTATTGTTGCTTTTGACCGTTTATTAACCCCTGAAACGACTGTTGTTAGCTCTGATAATTTTGAGGGAGGAATCCTAGCTACTAAAGCTTTGATTAACTCTGGTAGTAAAAAAATCGCCATATTTACTGGGAACGATAATACCAATTCTCCTACATATTTAAGGCGTGATGGATATCTGCTTGAGCTAGAAAGAAATCAATTAAAGCCTCATATGATAAAAATTCCTTCTCAATGGACCCTTCTTCGCAAAAAAGTTGAGATCAAAAAAATACTAGAAAACAACGATTTTGATGGTGTATTTTGTACAGATGATTTAACAGCTATATTAGTAAAAGATCTCGCCTCAAATTTAAAAAAATCACTTAATGTGGTAGGTTTTGATGGAACTGAATTTATAGAAAACTACTATCCTAACCTAACAACGATAAAGCAACCAATAAATGATTTAGCGGAACTCTTAGTTGATTTAATCATACGAAAAATTGATGGAGATAACATTGACATTACATATCAACTTCCTGTTCAGCTACATTATGGTATAGATTAAAAAAATATTTTACTTCTTCAAAAAGACACTGCTTTAATTCTGCAGTGCCTTTTATTTTATATACTTTTCTATTTTTTTATGTCAACATGATACATACTATTTCTTTTTTAATATGAAATGGCCTTTGAAAATATCGAATAGTAACTTTCCAATATTGTTACCCTTCTCTTCTCGAATAGGTAATTCACTTGACGCTACTGCATATGTTTGAGTAATTAAATAAGCATATTGTTCGTAATTTAATGAAGTAAAAATTAACCCTATGTTTGTTCCGCCTTTTTTTGGTATAATTCGCCTGATAACACTCTCTAATTCATAGCCATTTACAGAAAGAATAATCTTTTGTTCTTCCTTTAGTTCTATTTTATTATTACACTCTATTGTTATACCAGCACCTAATTCATTCCAGTCCATCACTTTGCAATCTATAATTAAATGACTCTCTTTATCCAAAAGTTGAGCTTCTTTAGAGCTTAGAAATCTTTCTGATTTTCTAAATCGAGGTCTTTCAAATGGAACTAAAACCGCAAAAATTAAAATGAAAACATTATATAGTAACCAAAATGCATTTATATATATCGCATCTTTTCCAGATTCAAATGGTAATATGTTAAAAATTACAAATATTGATTTACATAGTGCAATAATAGAAAAAAAGAGTAATATCAAAAGTGGTAAAGATAAGCGCCAGTTATAATATTTTTTATTAGTATTATAGCCTTTATTAGTAACTGTAAATCCTTTTTTACTTTTTAAAACTGCATCACTAATTACTGAGTAACTGATGAATGGAGCCATAACAGTTTCATAAATATTTGTTAATAAAATACTTTGAGTTCCTTGACTAACTCTATTAAATGCAAGCTGAGATGCTATAAAGGATGGTAACCAAAAAGTTAATATACCACTGAATCTAGCATTCAAACTGTAAAATCCAAAAAGAACAAACCATAAAGGTGCCAGCATAAAGATCATTTTATATATTCCCGAAAACCAATAATGAATGCCATCCATATACAGCAACTTTTGAACTTTATTTAACCCTTTAATTTTTAACGGCAACCACTTTCTTGCTACTTGAATATTTCCTCTTGACCAACGATCTCTCTGCTTAATTAAATCTGAAAAGTTTTCAGGAGCTAAACCACTTGCCAAATTCTTATTAACAAATCTAGTTTTCCAGCCTTTTGCTTGGATAAACATTCCGGTGGCTAAATCTTCTGTTATTACACCTGTAGAAAAACCTCCAATGCTTTCGAGAGCTGCTCTTCTAAAAACAGCATTGGATCCAATATACATAACTGAGTTATATATATCTTTTTGATTTTCTATACGACGCATGAAAAAGTCTTGATCATTATTTAGATTTTTTTCAGAAAAAAAATTGAATTGATAAGGATCATTATTAAAGAATGTTTGAGGTGCTTGAATAAATCCCATTTTTGAATCTTCGAAATATCCTACCGTCTTTTCTAAAAAGTCCACCCTGGGCACCATATCAGCATCCAATGTAACTACTAAATCTCCTTTGGTTTCCTTTAAAGCATTATTCAAATTTCCAGCTTTTGCATTTTCATTGTTATCTCTTCTAATATATTTAACATTCAGCTCTTTAGCAATGAGTGCAATTTCTTCCCTATCTCCATCATCCAGAACATATATCTCAACTTTTCTTAAATCAGGATATCTAACCTTCTTTGAAGCGATGATTGTTCTTTTTAATATTGAGCTAGACTCATTATATGTTGCAATAAATATATCTACCGTGGGATAGTTGGGGTGAAGTTCTACTAATTCCTTATCTTCTTTTGTATTTTTTTTCCAAAATAAAAAGTAAAATGTGATTGATAAAACAAAAGAACCTATCTCAGCTATTAAAAGTGATAATCCTAATAAAACACTTATAGCAGAACCATGAGGTAACGTATAAAGAATTCTCCAAACAATATAAATTGTCATAGTTATAATGTATAAGCTGATTAATATATTTTTAAAAATAAAATATTTTTTAGATAAAAAATAAATAATAAATAAAATAAAAATTGAAGTTATAATAAAAAACAAATGATTTTCCAAAGCTTTTCCTTTACTCTATAAATAAATTGACTAGATTTAATAGTAATAATAAAATTACTTACCTACCACTAATTGATTTCTTCCATTTTCCTTAGCTTTATATAAAGCGTCATCCGCACTTGAAATGTAATTTTCAATATTTGAGAATGTCTTTATATGGGATACTCCTATGGAAACAGTAATACCTCTTACTTCTCCATCCAATAGCATTTTATCGATGTTTATTTTTTGAACTGCTAATCTAATTTTTTCTAATTTATTTTCAACCTCTACAAAATTTATTTCTTCAAAGACGAGTGAAAATTCTTCCCCTCCTATACGGTAGCAATTTATTTTATTTCCCTCAAAAGATAATAAAACTTTGCTCACTTCTAATAAGACTAAATCACCAACTAAATGATTAAATGAGTCATTAAATACTTTAAAATAATCAATATCCAAAATAGCTAAAGAAAAAATATTTTTCTTTTTCTGTAATACTTCTAGTTTAGCTTGGAATTCACATCTATTTTTCATTTTTGTTAGGTAATCATGAGTAGCCTTCTTCTGCATCTTTTTTATATCGTTTATCATATAATAAAGGACAAATACCAATATCGTACTTATGACATATAAATGCAGATAAATATTTATGTCCCTAAGTGGATTTTTAATAATTATAGCATTCAAAAAATTCCCAATTAATAAACAGTAGTAATTCAAAATTAAGAGTTTAATAATATCACTATTAATTTTACTCACAATATATTTTAGCATGGGTAAGGTAAATACCAATAGTAAACTATAACAAATAGCAATAGGTGTATAATTATCTATGCCCCAAAATAATCTTATAACCATTAATAATAGAGTGCTCGTTATAGTAACTTTATTTCCAAAATATTTAACAGTAAATGCTAATAAAAGAAAGCTTAAATCATATCTAGCACCACCAATTTCAATTGCAAAGTACAATAAAAAAATCCCTACAATAGTTACAAAAATTGAATTAAAAAAAGTTCCCTTGTCTTTCAAAAAAGAATGAAACTTGTTATAATTCACATAATAGCTTAAGTAACCATAAACAGAAACTAATAAAATGCTCATATTTGCTAAAACACTAATAAACATTCAACACTCCCTAAATTTATAAATACAAAATTAAAAAAATTTTTTTATTTACTTGAAGCAACATGACTTTTACCTTCACCAAATAGAAATCCCTGTTGTAGTCTTATCCCCATATTTAATAAGCATGAGGAAAATATTTTACACTCAATACCTTCAACCACAAATTCCTTATCAAATTGTTTCGCCAAACGAAACCATGCTTCAATAAATAATATTAAAGTTTCTTTTTTTATATCTCGAAAAGGCAATATGGAAAATTTTATACTAGAAACTTGTTCTATATGTTTGATGACAAAGTCTATATCATTTGTTCCATTCCCGACATCATCAATTACAAAATTATATCCAAGCATAACTAATTCAGCATATCTTGATTTGAATACCGTATCAAGATCAAATTCTATAAAATTTCTATGTTCAGTTAACTCAATTTTTATTCTATTTGAAAACTCTTTTAACTTATAAAAAAAATCAAAAATTATAGTTTCCTTCCATTGTAAAGGATGAATGTTTATAGCCAAATTAATATTTTCATTTCTAACTAAGATATCATTAAGTTTTTCAAAATACCACTTCATAAACATTTGGTGTTTTTCAGGTGAAGATAAAATTTCATTAAATTTCTTATTTGGAAAACGCCTTTTATCCTGAGATCGAAGTAGAACCTCATATTCTAAAATTTCTAATGTTCCATTATTTTTAATATTTACTATTGGTTGATAAATAAGATAAAATAAATCATTATAGTCTTGCATCTACACATTCTCCTATATCATTGCTTTTACATTGGGATGAATATTTAAGTAACTTCTGCTCATTATTATAATTGTTATTTTCAATTAAAATATAAATTGTAAAATTGCTTTACAACTATAAAAATTGATACTGTAACTATGTACTTTTAAAGCATTCATCTGTATTATACCAATTTTTAAATTATTTATTTGTTATAATATAATAAATTTTTGGTCAATTTAAATAATTTTATTTATTATTAATTTATATTTTTGGCTTATACTAACTTATATTTCAAAAAATTTCTATAATTTACTCTCTTGATTAAAATTTATTTAACATTTTATCTTTATGAATCCATAAAAATATTAAAAAGAAAAGTCTATACCACAATGAAAA
>NZ_CAMQXC010000063.1 GCF_947038635.1 uncultured Cetobacterium sp.
TTATAGAATATTAAAAGCAGAAAAATATAAGCGTGTTTTATTTATAGTGGATAGATCAACTTTAGGAGAACAAACAAAAGATACTTTTGATAATGCTAAAATTGAAAGTGAGTTACCTATTTCAAAAATTTATGATATAAAAGGTTTAACTGATAAATTTCCAGAGGATACAACAAGAGTTCATATAGCTACTGTTCAAGGGTTAATGAAAAGAATTTTATACTCAGATAATAAACCAACAGTAGGACAGTATGACTGCATTATAATAGATGAAGCTCATAGAGGATATATTTTAGATAAAATTCAAGATGAAAATGAAGAGAATTTTAGAGATGAGTTGGATTATAGAAGTAAGTATAGAAGTGTTGTTGATTATTTTCAAGCTGATAAAATAGCATTAACGGCAACACCAGCTTTACATACATATGAAATATTTGGAGAGCCAGTATATCAATATTCTTATAGACAGGCAGTTTTAGATGGATATTTAGTAGACTTCGAGCCACCTTATATTATAAAAACAAAATTATCATCAGATGGGATTCATTATGAAAAGGGTGCAGATGTCAAAGTTTATGATAATGAAACAAAAAAAGTAAATGTTGTAAAAAATATTGAAGACCAATTAAATTTTGATGTAGATAAATTCAATACAACAGTTATAACAGAAGGATTCAACAGAGCTGTATGCTCGGCTTTAGTAAAATATATAAATCCTTTTGGGCCAGAAAAAACACTTATATTTGCAGCGACAGATGAACATGCAGATATGATTGTTAGGATTTTAAAAGAAGAATTTGATACTTATGGGCAACCTCAAATGAATAATGATATGATAGAAAAATTAACAGGTTCAGTAAAGGATGTAGGAAGATTAATAAAGAAATTTAAGAATGAACCTTATCCAACGATAGCAGTAACAGTAGATTTATTAACAACAGGAGTAGATGTGCCTGCAATATCCAATTTGGTATTTTTAAGAAAAGTGAAAAGTAGAATTTTATATGAACAGATGATAGGAAGAGCTACAAGAAGATGTGACGAAATTGGAAAGGATTGCTTTAAAATATATGATGCTGTTGATATCTATGCAGATCTAGAAGAGCATAGCGACATGAAGCCAGTTGTAACAAGTCCTAACTCAAATATAAAAAAATTATATTCAAGCTTAGAAAATTCTAATGGAGATATAGACGCTACTAATTATTTTAAGGATGAAATAATAGGAAGACTTCAAAGAAAAAAGAAAAGATTAGAAAAAAGAGGTCAAGATTCTATTAAAGCTCTTTTTAATGCCAAAAGAGAAGACGAAATCTCAAGTATAGATGAATACATAAGGTATTTAAATAATCTTCCAAAAGAAAATATACATGAGGAACTGATTAAAGAAAAAGAGTTTTTAATTTATATAGATAGCTTAAAGTTAGGAATAAATAAACAAGTTATATCAGATCACAAAGATGAAGTTCAAGAAGTTTATCAAGAGTTTGAAAATAGAAGGCCAGAGGATTATCTAGAGAGTTTCAAAGAATTTATTATTGAAAATGAAGATAAAATAGATGCCTTAAAACTTTTAAAAATGTCACCAGAAAGATTTACTAGAAAAGAATTGAAAGAGATTGTTGCTTTACTGGATGAAGAAGGATTTAAACAAAAGAACTTAGAAGTGGCTTATAATATAGTAAAAAATGAAGATATTCTAACAAATATGATGACTTTTATAAAATATGCTATAAAAGGTTCACCAATAATAGATAAAAAAGAAAAGATTAGTGATGTTATGTCTAAAATAAAAAAATTAAATCGTTGGACAGCACCACAAAAAATAATTTTAGAAAGAATAGAGAAATATCTAGAAAATAATGAAATTTTAACAGAGGATGATTTAGAAACATCTCAATTTAAACAGTATGGTGGTTATAAGAGAATTGATAAGCAGTTAGATGGAATGTTAAATGAAATAATAAATATATTGAAACAAGATTTGATTTTAAATTAATGGGAGAAAATAAATGACAAATAATGAAATTGTACAAAAATTATGGAATTTATGTAATGTATTAAGAGATGATGGAATAACATATCATGAATATGTTACAGAACTAACATACATATTATTCTTAAAAATGGCTTCAGAGTTAGATACAGAAAAGAAAATAGGTATAGATAATAAATATACTTGGAATGAATTAAAAAAATTAGACGGAATTGAGTTGAAAAAAACATATCAACAAATGTTAATAGATTTAAGTAATAAGAGTGGAAGTTTAGGAATTATCTATAGAAATGCTCAAACAAAAATAGAAGAACCTGCTAACTTAAAAAAGATATTTAGTGAAATAGATAAGATAGATTGGTATTCTGTTGATAAAGAAGATCTAGGAGATTTATATGAAGGGCTTTTAGAAAAGAATGCTTCTGAAAAAAAATCTGGAGCGGGACAATATTTTACTCCCAGAGTTTTAATAGATTCAATAGTTAGAATGACAAAGCCAGAAATTGGAGAAAGAGTATTTGACCCAGCTGGAGGAACATTTGGATTTATAATAGAAGCAGATAAATATTTAAAAAGTAAAACAGATAATTATTTTACATTAACAGCAGAGCAATATGAATTTCAAGAAAAAGAAGCTTTTTCAGCTTGTGAGCTAGTTCCAGATACTCATAGACTAGGTGTTATGAATGCTTTATTACATGGAATAGATAGTAATTATTTTATTCAAGGAGATACTTTATCTGAGTTAGGAAAATCTTTAAAAAACTATGATCTAATATTATCTAATCCTCCATTTGGAACTAAGAAAGGTGGGGAAAGAGCAACAAGAGATGATTTAATGCACGAAACATCAAATAAACAGTTAAACTTTATGCAAATAATTTATAACTCATTAAAGAAAAATGGAAAATCTAGAGCAGCAGTAATAATTCCAGATAATGTTTTATTTGAAGGTGGAGTTGGTAAGGATATAAGAGTTGACTTATTGAATAAATGTAATGTTCATACAATATTAAGATTACCTACGGGAATATTTTATGCACAAGGAGTAAAAACAAATGTTTTATTCTTTGATAGAGGAGTTACAGAACATGGGAATACTAAAGAAATTTGGTACTATGATTTAAGGACTAACATGCCTAATTTTGGAAAGACAACACCATTGACAAAAGAGCATTTTGAAGAGTTTGAAAGAACTTTTAATACTGAAGAAGAAAAAGAAAAAATTGAGAGATGGAATAGATTCTCATTAGATGATATTGTAAAAAAAGATTACTCTTTAGATTTAGGACTTATAAAGGATGAAAGTGTTATAGATTCAGAAGATTTACCAAACCCGATTGATAGTGCAGAGGAAGCTATATCAAAATTAGAAGAGGCTATGGATTTATTAAGAGGAGTTATAAAAGAACTTCATATTTGTGGAGCTGAAAGCAATGAGTAAGAAAAAAGAGGTAACAATAGAAGACAAACTAAAAGAGGCTCTTATATCAAAAGAACAGCAGTTTTACACTTTGCCAAATAGTTGGAAATGGGTGAAAATTGGAATTTTAGGAGATTATAAAAAAGGACCTTTTGGAAGTAGTTTAACTAAAAGTATGTTTGTTCCTAAGAGTACTTCAAGTATAAAGGTTTATGAACAAAAAAATGCTATAAAAAAAGATTGGAAATTGGGAGAATATTATATAACTAAAGAATATTACGAAACAAGCATGAAAGGATTTAAAGTAAAAAGTGGAGATATAATAGTAAGTTGTGCTGGGACAATCGGAGAAACTTATATACTACCAGAAGAGATAGAAGAAGGAATAATAAATCAAGCATTGATGAAAATAACTTTAAATTCCCTTACAACAAAAGAATATTATATAAAATATTTTGATTTTATGTTGAAAAAAATATCAAACTCTTTCAGTAAAGGAACAGCTATAAAAAATATTCCTCCATTTAAAGTTTTTAAAGAGCTACAATTCCCATTACCTCCATTAGAAGAACAAGAAAGAATAGTAAAAAAATTAGACTCTATGCTTGGAAGAATAAATGAAGCTAAGGAATTAATAGCACAAGCAAAAGAAACTTTTGAAAATAGAAGAGCTAGTATTTTAAATTTAGCATTTAGTGGAGAGCTAACAAGAAAATGGCGTGAATCTAATTCAATAGAAAGTTCTAAAATTTTATTAGAAAATTTAAACAAAGAAAAAATTAGATTATGGGAAGACGAATGTGAAAAAGCACTAGAAGAAGGAAAAAAGAAACCGCTAAAACCTAAATTACTTTCAGTAGAAGAAATGGCTATCCCAAAAGAAGAACAACCTTATGAAATACCTGATAATTGGGAGTGGGTTAAGTTAGAAGGAATAATTGAGTATACGACTAATTTAGATATCCAAAAAAAATTAGATAAAAATGAGACTATAAATTATGTGGATATTGAATCTATTAATAATAAATTATTTAAAATAAATACAATTAAAGAAAAAAAAGTTTCAGAGTTATCAACTAGAGCAAGAAGAGTCTTAAAAAAAGGATATATGATGTATTCTTTAGTAAGACCATATTTAAATAATTTTGCTTTAATAGAAGAAGAAAAAGAAAATTTTATAGGAAGTACGGGATTCGCAGTTTTCAAAAGTAAAGTTTCACCTATAAAATATATATTTTATTATATGCAAACAAATTATATAAAAGAATATTATCAGAGCTTTTTAAAAGGATTTAATTCTCCAAGTATAACAATTGAAAATTTTAATAGTACATCTGTTCCACTACCTCCATTAGAAGAACAAAAAGAGATAGTGAGAATTTTAGATAATGTTTTAAAAAAAGAAGATAAAATCAATGAAATCCTAGAGATGGAAGAGATGATTGAGCTTTTAGAAAAATCAATTTTAGATAAAGCATTTAGAGGTGAACTAGGAACAGAAAATATAGAGGATATTCCTTCACTTGAAGTGTTGAAAAAAGTTCTAGAGGTAGAATAAAGTATTAAGATATAAAACTATAGATGAGGTATGATTGATGAGTGATAAATATTCTAAAGTAGAAGCTATAATAAAAGATTTGCAAGGAAAAACAGGAATGAACTTTCAAAATGGAGTGAAGTCTATTTTAGAAGAGTATTATAAAATGCAAGGAAAGACTTTTACAATGCCAGATCCCTCTTATGGTGGAGATGATAAAAATGATGGTTGGGTTGAAGAAGAGGGAATTTTTTATCAAATATATGCTCCTATAGTTATAGTGGAAAAAAAATCTATAATAGGAGACTTGAGAGATAAGTTTAAAGAAGACTTAGAAGGTATTGTTAATCACGTTACTAAAAATGGTAAATGGGGAGGAAAATTCAATGAATTTATATTCTTATACAATACCCATGATAAAGGATTACCTCCAGAAACTAAAAGTAATTACAAAGAGATTGCTTTAGAGATTTCTAAAAAATATTCATGTAATTTTAAAGCTAAGTTAGTAAACCTTGATCATATAAGAGATTTATTAGAACAGTTACCCACAGAAGTTTTAAGTAAAATACTAAGAAGAATGGGAAATTTTACTATAGAAGCCTTAGAGGACATAACTCCAAAGGCAATAATAGATACTATTGAATTGATTTGTGAAAAGGTTCATGATATCCAATACTCAACAGAGTTTGACTATAGAATTATAACTCCACAAGAAAAATTGAGTAAAAATAATTTGAATGAAAATGCCGCAAAAATAAATTTAATTTTAAAGAAGACAATTTTTATGGAACAAGTTGAAGGTGATTTTATAAATTCCGACTTTGTGTTAAAAGAAAAGTTTGATGTTCTAAAAGCTTATATAATAAGAGAGTATTTAGAGTTAAGAAAAAGATTTTCAGGAGATGAGTTGTATAATAATTTAATAGATAATTTATCAAATCTTGTAAATAGAGCTGGATTTATAAAACCAACAATAGAATTAATCATTGTTTTTCTTTTTGAGAAGTGCGACATTTTTGAAAAGTAAGAGCTAGAAAAGTAGACAATTTATGGTATAATTTAAATAAAATAAAGTGAGGAGGTGTAAAAGATGATTTTACCCGATAAGTATATAACACCATCTGAAAGTTTAGTTGGAATAGGAGCTTTTCTTTTAGATGTAATTAGTAAAAAAAGTATAACTATAGATAAATTGTGGTCTGATTTTAATAAGAAATATATTGAAAGTAAAATTATAAAATACCCTCCAACATTTAATAAATTTTTATATACACTTGAAGTTTTGTATTTAATGGGAACTATAAACTATAATGAAAAGGGGGAGATATTTAATGAAAATTTTAAAAATTAGTATATTTAACCCTCAAGAAGATTTAGTTAGAGAAGTAAAGTTTAATAAAGAGGGACTATCTGTTATATTAGGAAAGATAATGGATGCTAAACAAAAAGAGAAGAGTTCTAATAGTATTGGTAAAACTTTATTGTTACTTTTTATTAACTATATTTTAGGAAGTAATTCTACGAGCAAGTTGTTTTCAAAATTTTTAAATGATTGGACAGTAGAGGGTGAAGTTTTAGTTAATAATGAGGAAGTAACTATAAAAAGAGTTATAGGAACAGATGGAGTTTTCTATAAAGGTCAAAAATATGAATTAGAAAACTTTAAAGAGTTATTAGGTATAAATAGAGCAGAGTTAGAAAAAATATTTCTTTTAAAATATAGAGAAAATATAATTAGTACGAGATTTCCAAATCCATCAATTAAAGATTTTGAAGTCTTTTGTTCTCTTATGAATTTTGATTTTCTAGAGGATTTAGAAAAATATGATAAATTAAGAGATGAAAAAGAAAAGAAATCAAAGTCTATAAAAGAGATGTTAAAGATTTTAGAAATCAGTTTAAAAGATATAAAGAAAGAGCTTTTTAATATCAATAAACAGTTAGAAGAAAAAGAAAAAGAAATGAGTGATTTAAACTTAAAATTAGAGGATTTAGATTTAACATCCATTAATTCAAATATAGTAAAAGGATACGCTCAAAATTCAGATACCTTAAAGAAGCTAGAGTTTAAAAGATATAAGTTTCAAATGGAAAATGATAATTTAAGAAGATATTTAGAAGAATCAAATAAGTTAGATAAAGGCTCTTTAATGATTGAAAACTTATATAAAAAAGCAAAAGTTGATTTAGGAGATAAAGTAGTAAAAAGGTTTGATGATGTAAAAGGATTTTTTGAGACAATTTATCAAAATAGACTTTCAACTATAACTAAGGAAATTAAAAATAATGATGATCAGATAAAGGACTTAGAATCTCAAATAGATAGCTTAAAATCAGCTATAAAGGTAGAGCTTAAAATAATATCAGAGAGCAAGTTATATCAAGAAATTATTAATAATATTTCGAAGATAAATTCAGAGATACAGGATTTGAATTATAAAAGAGGATCACTAAGTTCTTTAAATGATTTACTTTTTAAAATTGAAAAGATGGAAGAAGAAATAGAGGTAAAGAAGTTAGAGATTTCAAGGAAGTTTGAAGCATATCAAGAGAAATTAACAACGATAAATAACTTTGTGTATGAGTGTGTTAAAGATATCTTTGCTACAAATGTGACAGTATTTTTTGACTTTGCAATATCAAATAATAGTAGAAAAAAAAGTCTATTTGATTTAGACTTGACTTTAGATGGAGATACAGGGGAAGGAAGAAAAGCTGTAAAGAACATATTAATGGATTTTATAATTTTTAAATTTTCTAATAAAAGTGAGTTCTTAATACATGATTCAGCATGTTTCTCTGGAATAGATTCAAGAAATATAATTTCTATAATTTTATTAGGAAAACGTATAGCCGAAGAAGAGAATAAGCAGTACATAGTTTCATTAAACACTTTCCAATACTCTGGAATAGATTCTGATTTTGATGAATTAATAAATTCTCAAAAAGTTATTGAATTAACAGATGAAGGGGTAGAAAATAAATTATTGAGAGTTGAATTTAAGTAAAAGAAATATGAAAAAATATAGGTGAAGTAATTTTTTTAATATAAATGAGAACTTTTTTAAAATATTTTTAAAATTAAAATCAGTAGAGCATAATATGGAAATAGGGAGGTGGAAGAAAGAATGGAAAAAAAAGCTTATTTAGAGGTAGTAAATAAACGTTACACTTATTTAGAACTAATAGACTTGTTGCAAAAGAAAGAGATTGTTAGCTTAAAAAATATTAAACAAAAAATCTCAAATGAAAAACTTGAGGACTCAATAATAGAAAATGAAATTGAAATAAAAGTTTTTAAAAGCTATTATTCTGATAAGTATATTCTTTTGACTGGAGGAAAATACTTAGTGGGAATATACAGACAGTTAATAGAAAATAAGGATTATAACTATATATTAGAAGAGCTAGAAGATAAGTATAAAATATTGAATAAAATAAAATTAAAAAACGATTCTATTTTTCAAAAAAGTGTAAGATTAAATATTTTATATAGTAACGAAGAAAAAGAAAATAGAAGAGCTGTTTATAAGAGAATAAAAAATATATATGGGATTTCATTAACAAAATTTTTGAAAAATGAAGAGGGAAAAAATAATGGAATTGATAGTTGAGAAAATATTAAATGAACAAGAAAATTTTTTAGTAACTGGAAATAATGGTGTAGGAAAATCGTTTTTAGCCTATTCTATATTAGAAAATTGTGAAAATTTTTATTATATAGGAGTGATTAATCACTCATTTAAACTAAGGTTAGTAAAAACACCCATTAAAGATGAAGAATATGAGTTTAATATAATTACAGAAGAAAGATTAAAAACAGATAAAGTATACGAAGCAAAAGCTTACGATACCTATGGTAGATATGAATTGGATTCAGTTGCAATAGCTTTAGGAATTAAATTTATGGAATTATTAAGTGAAGAGAAGATAAGAAAAGAAGTTGAAAAAATATTAAGTTGTTTTAACATTAAACTAGTAATGGAAAATAATAACTTAATGTTAGAGATAGAAGGAATTAATTTTTATTTAAATGATGGAAAAGATATTTCTATTGGATACCAAACGATTTTAAGAATAGTAACAGAATTATTTTTATTAAAGCTAAAATATAAAAGAAGATTTGTAATATTTTTAGATGAAGTAAGCAAAAGTTTAGACTGTTTAAATTCTTTAAAATTATTAAAAGTTTTAGAAGAATTTTTTCCAAGATATAAATTTATTATAACAACACATTCTTATGATCTTATATTAGGAACAAAAGACTCTAAGGTTATAAAAATAAACACAGACAAAGTTATACAATATTTTGAAACAAAAGATTTTAAGACAATAGAGGAAATAAGAGAACAAATTTTTGATGTAGTTAATGAAGAAAAGATAGATGAAGTTGAAAAATTACTATATAATATAGGAAATATAATTGATAATTTGCGTAATAATAAAATAACAAGTAATTATGAGAGGCTTGAAAAAATACTAAAAATAGCAGAACTATATAAAGAAAAATCAAATAAAGTAAAAATTATGTATAATTTTGGAAATAAAATATTAGCTGAAAGGAAAAAATAGGTGGGCATTAAATTAATAGATTTTGATATTAGTAAAATTGATTATACAAATTATGTGTATGGTGAAAATTATAAAGATGTGAAAGAAGCTTTGAAAGTTTTAACAGGTGGATTTTGTATGTACTGTTATGATAAAGTAACTCATAATGCTAATCAAGAACATTATATAGATAAGGCTATTGAGGAAAAATTTGTAAATTATAAATATAATATTGTTTATTCTTGTCCAACTTGTAACTCTTCGAAAAACAGACAAAAATTTAGAGAAGGATATAAAGAATTACACGATAAAGCAAAAAAAGAGTGTTCTTACTGTGAACATAAAAATAATATAAAATCATGCTATGATGAATGTGTAACTATTTATAGAGTAAAAAATGGAGTGTATAATCCTTTAAAACATAAAATTTCAGATTATATTGAATTATCACTTTATGCTAGAAAATTTGTTGTAATAACTAGTGAAGACTCTGAAAATATAACAAAATATATAGAAAATGATAGATCGAGGCATATAACAACTTTTTCTTTAAATAGTAAAATAAAAAAAATAATAGATGCAGTCTGTGATGACATATTAGAATATGGACAAATTCCTCAATTTTTATCAAGAAAATATGATAATTTAATGGCTAAGCAAGTTATTGAATATTTTAAAAAATTAGAGAATAATGAAGGATTAAAAAAAGTTCTAGATGAAATAGAAATTTTGATAGAGTTAAGATATACACATTAATATTATAGAAAATATTAATAAGAAATTCAAGAAGAGTTATTGAATCATTAAATAAAAGAATAAAAAATAAAATATTTAAAAGTTAGATTTTAAATAAAAATAATTAGGTGTGTGGATTAGTAGAGCGTCCATGGGGGCGCCATAAGATATTTAATAGTATTAAAAATAAAGGTCATTAAATCAAAGTTGATTTAATGACCTTTTTGTATATTATAAATTTTTACTATTTATAATTTCTAGTTGTTTTTTAAATTTTTTTAATATATTTAAAAAAATTTTAATCTCACTTTCTGAAAATAAATCTTTAAATTTTTCTTGTATATTTGGCAAGAAAGAATCGATATAATCAATAGCTGAAATACCATCTTTTAAAAGATAAAGTCCCTTTTTTCTAGAATCAAGTTTTTTCTTTTCAATAAGCCCTTTATCTTCTAAATTTGTTATATATTTAGTAACTAAAGATCGCTCTATTTTAGCTTCTTTAGAGATTTCATACTGAGTAATTCCAGGATTATTATAAATAAGTCTTAAATAAACACTCTCCATTTTAGTTATTTCTAAATTTGATAAAAGATAATTAAATAGAAAATCAATTTCTTTATTAATTGAAGAAATTAAATAAATTGCCCCTTCGTGTGTTTTCATGATATTCCCCTTTTAGTAAGTTTATATGTATATAATAAACCATTTAAAATAAAAATAAAAGGGTGAAGAGTTCACGGTTATCTCTTCTAACTATTATTCTAAGATAAAAAGTTTTAAAATAACAATAGGTGGATTAAAAAATATAAATGGAGGGGAATTATGAAAAAAAATCTAGTTTATTTAAGTGCACTTTTTGCTATAACTACATTGGCGCAAGGAAAGGAAGTTGTTAATTATCCTAAAGTAGAGGTAGAGGAAATAAATATTGTAAAAGAAGAAACTACTTTTAGACCAAGTGGATATTTAAGAATAGAATATAAGGGTTATGGTGAAACTGAGGGACATGGTGATGGCCTAAGGAATAATTTTTCTGATACCTCAGTAGATCCAAGTATAGCTCAAGATGAATGGAATAGAGGAGCTAATAACTATTCTAGATTACAAACAACTTTTGGTGTTCAAGCAACTGAAAAAATTCTTTTAGAAGGAAGAATAAGAGACTATAATAATTTAGAAAGAGACGACGATTCTAAAGATAATAGTGCTAAAGATGGAACAGAAACAAGAATGAGATTGTATTATGCTCATAATAATTGGATGACGTCTAGAATTGAGTATTATAATCAGGAAAATGATGATCAAGAGTTAGAATATCAATTAAGAATGGATTTATATAAAAATAAAGGAGCTTTTGTAGAAAAATTAGTTTTAGCTCCCAAATATTATCATTTATTTCCAAGTTCTAATGGTGGAAACTATGTCAACGCTATTGGAGCAGATTTAGAATATGCAGGAAATTTACCATTAGGAATAACATGGGATGGTACACTTTATTTAGATTACTATTTCTATAATCAAGATATCATAACAGGAAGTAATGAAAGTGATAGAGAAGATAAAGAATTTGTAATAGAGTGGGAGTTTTATTTACGTAGACATTTTGAGTTATATGCAGGAAATAATTATGGAATTAACTTAGATTTTGAGGGTGGATACGATCCATACGTATTTAGACAATATGATAGATATGGATTTGATAGTAATAAAAATTCATACGTAATGAAAAAATCAAAAGATACGTATGAATTGTATGGACAGGTAGCCATGTCAGCTGATTATAGAGTAACAGAAAATTTTGTGACGACTGTAGGAGTTGGGGCAGAATATAGAAACTGGGATAATATAAACCAAGATTCAGCTTCAGATTGGAGATGGCAACCATTTGCTTACGTAGCGATGAAAACAACATTTTAAAAGCTTATAATCTTAAAATCTGAATAAAGATTTTAATTTTTATAGAAAGTGCTAATTTGAAAGGAGCTTAACTTTTGTTAGGCTCCTTTTGAATTAATAAAATATTTTTTAAACTATAATATATAATAG
>NZ_CAMQXC010000064.1 GCF_947038635.1 uncultured Cetobacterium sp.
CTGCAGGAGTACCAGAGGGAGAAGCTTTAGCATATTTAATAGCACCACCTCTAGAAGCTATGTATGCACTTGATGTAGCATTAAAAGCAGCAGATGTAAGATTAGCAGCTTTCTTTGGACCACCATCAGAAACTAACTTTGGAGGAGGACTTTTAACAGGAAGTCAATCAGCATGTAAAGCAGCATGTGATGCTTTTGCTGATGCTGTGAAATATGTTGCTCAAAATCCATTAAAGTTCTAAAAGGAGTTGTTTAAATTATGAAAGCGTTAGGAATGATTGAAACAAGAGGAATGGTTGGAGCGATAGAGGCTGTAGATGTGGCGTGTAAGACGGCAGATGTAGAGGTACTAAATAGACACCTTGTAAAAGGTGGAATAGTAACAGTTGAAATAGTTGGTGATGTTGGTGCTGTAAAAGTTGCAGTAGAAGCAGCAGCTGAAGCAGTTAAAAGATTAGGAGTTTATATGGGAAGTCATGTAATTCCAAGACCAACTGAAGAAGTATACAATATGCTAGAAAAAAAAAGAGAACATAAAACTGTAGAGAAAAAAGAGGTTCCAACAAAAGAGGTTGTAGAGGAAGAGATAATTGTAGAGCTTCCAGAAGAAAATGAAGTAATTGTAGAAGATATAGTAGATGAGATAGAGACAAAACCAGTAGTAAATAGAAGAGATAAAACTAAAAAATAAATAAGGAGAGGATATTTATGGCAACTTTAAATGCATTAGGAATGGTAGAAACAAGAGGATTAGTAGCAGCGATAGAGGCAGCAGACGCAATGGTGAAAGCAGCAAACGTAACTTTAATAGGAAAAGAGATTGTTGGAGGAGGACTTGTGAGTGTTTTAGTTAGAGGAGACGTTGGAGCAGTAAAAGCAGCAACAGATGCTGGAGCAGCAGCAGCAGATAGAATTGGAGAGTTAATCTCTGTTCACGTAATTCCAAGACCACACTCAGATGTAGAGGCAATTTTACCAAAAGAAGCAAAGTAGAAAAATATTTTAGGGAGTGACATATTAGTCGCTCCCTAAAAATAATGAAAGGAGAAGAGATGAAAGCATTAGGTATAGTTGAATTCAATAATATTCCAAAAGGTATTGAGGAATTAGATAAAATTATAAAATTTAATGAATTAAAAATATATAAGGCTGGAGTAACTTGTCCTGGAAAATATTATTTTATAGTTTATGGAGATAACTCTTCAGTTAAAGATGGATTAAAAGATTTAACAGGAGAACGTTGTAAGCAAATTATTTCTGGAGTAAGTGAAAAGCTTTTAGAAGCATTAAATAGAAAAAGAGAAGATAAAAAATTTAAAGCAATAGGTGTAGTTGAATTTTTGAATATAGCTGATGGTGTTAAAGTTTTAGATCATGTGATTAAAAGTGTTGATGTAGATATAGTTAAATTAGTTTTAGGATGGACACTAGCAGGAAAATGTTATTTTGTTGTAGGAGGAGAAACGAGTTCTATAGATGAGGCAATAGTTTTAGTTACAGGATCATCTTATAAATATATGGATATTAGTAAAATAAATAACCCAGTTGAAAACATACTTGATTATATTTAAGTTTTAATAGGGAGGCAAAATGGATAGAGATTTAATGTCAAGACAAGAGGTAAGAGATTTAATAAGAAAATCAAAGGAAGCTCAGAAAATATACGCCACATTTTCTCAAGAGAAAATAGACAGTATCATATGTTCTATGGTAGAGGGGATAAAAGGGTATAGTGAAAAATTAGCTAAGATGGCTGTTGAAGAAACTGGTTTTGGAAATTGGCAAGATAAAGTTTTAAAGAATAAGTTTGCTTCAGAATATGTATATGAATATATAAAAAATATGAAAACTGTTGGTGAGCTAAAAAATGAAAATGGAGTTTTAGAGATTGGTGTTCCTTTAGGTGTTATAGCAGGATTGATTCCGTCAACAAATCCAACATCTACAACAATTTATAAAACAATAATATCATTAAAAGCTGGAAATGGAATAGTGGTAAGTCCTCATCCAAATGCTAAAAATTGTATAATTGAAACAGCTAATTTATTAAAAGAGATTGCAGAAAAAGCTGGAGCACCTGAAGGACTAATTGGTGTAGTAAAAACAATAACTATGGATGCAACAGAGGAGCTAATGAAACATGAAGATACAGCATTAATATTAGCTACTGGTGGAGAGGCTATGGTAAAAGCTGCATATAGTTCAGGAAATCCAGCAATAGGAGTTGGACCAGGGAATGGGCCAGCGTTTATAGAGAAAAGTGCAAATATTAAATTAGCTGTAAAGAGAATTTTAGATAGTAAAACTTTTGATAATGGAGTTATATGTGCTTCAGAGCAATCTATAATTGTAGAAAAAGTAATAAGAGAACAAGTGAAAGAGGAACTATTATCTCAAGGAGGATATTTCTTAAATCCAGAAGAATCTAAAAAACTTGCTAACTTTATTTTAAGAAGTAATGGAACTATGAATCCACAAATTGTAGGTAAAAATGCTTTAAGATTAGCACAGATGGCAGGAATAAATGTTCCATGTGATACTAAAGTTTTAATTTCAGAAGAGTGTGAAGTTTCAAAAAGAAATCCATACTCTAGAGAAAAATTAGCTCCGATTTTAGCATTCTATGTTGAAAACACTTGGGAAGAAGCGTGTGAAAGATCTATTGAGATATTAAATGTAGAAGGAAAAGGACATACTATGGTTATTCACTCTGAAAATGAGATGGTTATAAGAGAGTTCGCTCTAAAAAAACCTGTTTCAAGACTTTTAGTTAATACACCAGGAGCTTTAGGTGGAATTGGAGGAACAACTAATCTTGCTCCAGCACTAACTTTAGGGTGTGGTGCAGTTGGAGGAAGTTCAACTTCAGATAATATAACACCACTAAATCTTATAAATATAAGAAGAGTTGCTTGGGGAGTTAGAGAATTAGAGGATATAAAAGGAGAAAAGAAAAGCTGTGAAGCATCACAAGATAAATTAGAAGAGATGGTAAAGAGAATAGTAGCAGATATATTAAATAGATAGGAGAGGTACTTATGGTTCTAACAGAGGAAAAATTAAGATCTCTTTATAAAAAAGATGAAAATATGAAAGAGATTTCTTTAGAAAAAGGAACAATTTTAACTCCTTCAGCAAGACAATTTTTAATAGATAAAGATATAAAGATAGTTGATAAAATAGTTGGAAAAACAGAGGATGTTAAAGAGTTTAAAGAGATGAGAAATGAGGAATCAAAACCTAAGTACAAAGGGATATTAGGAGAGCTTTACGTTGAAAAGCCAGAATATATGACTCAAATATATGGAAATGTTTTAGTAAAAAAAGATGATAAAAGAATAATTTTTAGAGGTGTAATAGATTCTTTTCAAAGTCGTTGGTTAGTTTTAATGAAAGACTTAGAGGAGGTTAAAAACGCTAAACTTCAAAAAGATTTAGAGAGTATTGAAAAGTTTATAAAAAACATTTTAGTTTCAGAGGTTATAGGAGAGGCATTAGTTGATATAAAGGTTTTAGAAAAAAGTTTAGATGAGATTAGAGATATATCTCATAATCCTAAAAAATATTTTAATAGAGAGCACCTTTTTGGAATATGTTCAAAAGATAGTTATCCAGTTATAAAATTAAATGAAATGAGAGCGCTATCTAGAGAGTTAGAGATTAAAGGTGTAGAAGCTTTTGTTAAAGAGAATGGAACAATTGAAAGAAGAGACATCCTATTAGCACTAAATAGATTAAGTAGTGCTATCTATATAATGATGTTAAGAGGGGTGACAGGAGAGTATGGAAATCGATGAGATTGTAAAATTAGTAAAGGATGCTGTAGAAAAAGAGTTAAACCAAAAAGAATATAAAAATATGAAAAGAATTCCAATAGAAGCTTCAGGTAGACATATTCACCTTTCAGAAGAGGATGCAGAGGTTTTATTTGGAGAGAGATATCAATTTAATAAAGTGAAAGATCTATCTCAACCTGGACAATATGCTTGTAAGGAAAGAGTTAGATTAGTTGGTCCAAAAGGAGTAATAGAAGGAGTAATAGTTTTAGGGCCATTTAGAGGAAGTACTCAAGTTGAACTTTCATTAACAGATGCTAGAACTTTAGGTGTAACTCCTGTTTTAAGAGAATCTGGAAGTACAAAAGATACTCCAGGAGTTTTAATAACAAATGGTGATAGATACTTAAAGTTAAAAGAGGGAGTAATTGTAGCTAAAAATCATATTCATATGACAGAAGAGGACTCAAGAAGGTTAAACTTAAAAGATAAGGATAAGGTAAAAGTAAAAATTTGTGGTAGTTTAAGACCAATGATTTTTGAAGATGTTGTTGTGAGAGTGAACAATAGATTTTCTCTAAATATGCATATAGATTACGATGAGGCTAATGCTTGTTTTTTAACCAAAGACTCTTATGGAGAGATTTATGAATGAAAATGATTTACTAGATATTATAAGAAAAGAGATAGAAAAGTATATAAGAGAAAAAAATAGTTCACAAGGAAAAAGTATAAAAGAAAAAATAACTCTTTTGGGAGAGGATTTAATACTTAAAGAGGAGTTAGAAAAAAGATTTGAAATTTCAGATGAAAGTAATAAAATAATAGTTTTTTCATTGGAAATTGATGAATTATTTTCCATTTCAAATGCAACATATATAAATCCAAAAACAGAGTTGATAATAAAATCTCTATTAAAAAATAAAAATATATATTTAATAGAGGAGGGAATATCTTGGCGAAGTTATAATTGTGAAGTTAAAAAAATAGCCGATAAGTATTTAATTTATGAAAAAGAATTGAAAGAGATGGGTATAAAAATTATTAAAAAAATAGAAATTCTTGATCATTTAGATAACACTAAAAGGAAAAAATATTTTGATAAAAAAGTTATGACTCTAAAGGATGTAAAAGAGATAGAAAGAGAAGCAGCAGATGAAATAGTTGTTTCAGATAAAATCTTTATAACAGACTCAGCCAAGGAATATTTAAAAAATTCAGCTTTAGAAATAAAAAAAGGGTGATTTTATGGTTATAGGAAAGATTATTGGAAATGTTTGGGCAACAAGGAAAGATGAGTCTTTAAATGGTTTGAAATTTATGATAGCTCAACTTGAAAACGGAGAAAAAATAGTTGTATGTGATTATATTGGAGCTGGAACAGGAGATATGGTTCTTATAACAAAAGGAAGTGGAGCAAGAAAAGTTTTAGAAAATGAAAGTATACCAATTGATGCAGTAACAATTGGTATTATAGATGGATTTGAGGAAGGTGAATAGATGAAAAAGAAACTTATTACCTTGGAAAATGTAGAGGAGTTTATAGTAGGAGATGAACTGAATATGTCAAAAGATATGATTCTTCTTCCTAAAGTAAATGATTATTTAAAAAATAAAGGGGTAAAGATTCGATATGTATCTGATAGTTGTAAAAGTTTAGAAGAGAGAATTAAATTGATTTTAACTAAAGATTTTAACATATCAGATGAAAGAGTAATCAGTGAAGTCTTAAAAAAAATTAAAGGGGGTATAAATAATGGGGATTAATGAGATTATCATTTATATAATGGTTTTATTTATGGTAATTGGGGCAATAGATAAATGTTTAGGAAATAAATTTGGTTATGGTGAGAAGTTTGAAGAGGGAATTATGGCAATGGGTGCTCTAGCTCTAGCAATGGTTGGAGTAATATCACTTGCTCCAGTATTAGCCAAAATACTTCGTCCAATAATTTCTCCAGCTTATACAATGCTTGGGGCAGACCCGGCAATGTTTGCTACAACATTATTAGCAAATGATATGGGTGGATATCCACTAGCAATGGAGCTAGCACTTTCACCTGAAGCTGGAAAATTTGCAGGGCTAATACTAGGGGCAATGATGGGACCAACTCTTGTTTTCACAATTCCAGTTGCACTTGGAATAATTGAAAAAGAGGATAGACCATACTTAGCAAAAGGTATACTTGCTGGTATGATTACAATTCCAATTGGTTGTTTAGCTGGAGGATTAACAGCTGGATTCCCATTAGAGTTAATACTATCTAATATACTTCCAATAATAATATTTTCAGCTTTAATATCTTTAGGTCTTTGGAAAATACCTGAAAAGATGACTAATGGATTTACAATTTTTGGAAAAGGAGTAGTTATTGTTATAACAATTGGTTTAGCTGCATCGATAATTGAAACATTAACAGGAATTGTTGTTATTCCAGGAATGGCTCCAATAACAGATGGTATTGAAATTGTGGGAAGTATAGCAATCACATTAGCTGGTGCGTTTCCATTAGTATTATTCTTAACTAAAGTTTTAAATAAGCCACTTACAAAACTTGGAGAATCACTAGGAATGAATGAAAAAGCAGCAGCAGGATTAGTGGCAACACTTGCTAACAATATCCCAATGTTTGGATTAATGAAAGAGATGGATAAAAAAGGTAAAGTAATAAACGTAGCATTTGCCGTAAGTGCGGCTTTCGTATTTGGAGATCACTTAGGATTTACTGCAGGAGTAGATTCACAAATGATATTTCCGATGGTTGTTGGAAAGTTAGTTGGTGGTATAACAGCAGTTATTTTAGCAAAATTTATGTTCAAAAATATAGAAGGTGAAGCAAAATGATAAATATAGATGAGTTAGAACTAGAAAAAATAATTAGAAAAGTTATAGAGAAAGAGTTAAGAGGAGAAAAAAGTATAAAGTATGTAGATCCATCAGGTGTAGCTGTTGTAAAAGCTGAAAAGATAGAGAAAGTTAAATTTGATACAGGAAATCCTCAGGATCAAGTTTATGTAACAGATTTATTCTCTTTAGAAGAAAGCCCTAGAATTGGTGCAGGTATGATGGAGATGACAAAGAGTACTTTCGATTGGACATTAAATTATGATGAGATTGACTATGTAATAGAGGGAAAATTAGAAATTGTAATAGATGGAAGAACAATTACAGGTGAAAAAGGAGATGTTCTTCTAATTCCAAAAGGATCAAGTATAAAATTTAAAGCTACAGAATATGCTAAGTTTATCTATGTTGTCTATCCAGCTAACTGGATGGAACAGAAGTAGGTGGGGTTATGAGAGAATATTTCATAAAACCAAAAATAAAATCAGGTGAAGATTCTTTAGACTGTTTAAAAACATTAAAATATTCAAGCTACCTTATAGTAACAGATAAAGCTATGGTAGATTTGAAAATAGTTGATAAAATTTTAGAGAAGTTACCTAAAGATTCAAAAGTAAAAATATTTAAAGATGTAACTCCTAATCCAACAGTGGAAATAGTTGAGAGAGGATTAAAAGAGATTGTTTATTTTTCTCCTCAGTGTGTAATTGGTTTAGGTGGTGGTTCACCAATAGACGCTTGTAAAGGTATTTTATATTTTAATTTGAAAATAGAAGATGAGCTAAGAATAAAAAGAGAAAAACCATACTTTATTGCAATACCAACAACAAGTGGAACAGGATCAGAAGTAACATCATACAGTGTTATAACTAAGGGAGATAAAAAAATTGCACTGGCTAATGAAGAGATGTTACCAGATTTAGCAATATTAAATCCAGAGTTTATGAAGACACTTCCATCTAAAATAATAGCAGATACTGGTATGGATGTTTTAACTCATGCACTAGAGGCTTATGTTTCTACAATAGCAACACCTTTTACAAATTCATCAGCTAAAGAAGCTATAAAAATTATTAAAGAGAATTTAGTAAACCATTTTAATAATCCACAGTTACTCCTTCCAAGAGAAAATGTGCAGTACGCTTCTTGTATGGCTGGAATAGCTTTTAATAACTCATCTTTAGGTATTAACCATAGTGTAGCACACTCTATTGGAGCAAAGTTTCATATATCTCACGGAAGAGCTAATGCTATAATAATGCCATATATAATTGAAGTTAATACAAAAGCTTGGAAAAAATATAGTGAACTTGCAAAACTTTTAGATTTTAATCCAATTGATGATGAAAATGGAAAAAACCTATTTAATGGATTTGTAAAAAAACTAAAGGAAAATTTAGGAATAGAAAAATCTTTGAAAGATTTAGGTATAAACTTTGAAGAGTTCAAAATTAAAATTCCAGAGATTTTAGAAGATATAAAAGGGGATATATGTACAGAGTATAATCCCAATAGATTAACTGATGAGGATTATATAAAACTTTTATTAAAAATCTATTTCGGTGAATAATACAGAAATGGCGTGGATTACCACGCCATTTTATATTAATTACTTGCCCCTTTAAAACTACTTTTTTTCATCTCTTTTAAAAACTCTTGAAGTTCATTCTTTTCATCATCTGTTACAGAAGAGACTTCTTTATTCAAAAGTTCAATAAATCTATTTTTTGACATATAATCACTCCCCATAAATTATTTAAAATTAACAATCCACTTTTCAATTCTGTCATCTGTTAAGTTACTCTGATTTGATTCATCAATAACTAAACCAATAAACTTATCATTTTCAATAGCTGTCGACTCATCAAAAGTATATCCATCAGTTAAAGTTGACCCAATAATAGTTGCATTAGCGTCAGTTGCAGCAATATATAAATCCCTCATTCCATTGACGAAACTAGAAGAGAAAGCTTCTTGATTTCCAACTCCTACAATTCCAATTTTTTTTCCAGTTAAATTTAAGCTTTTTAATTTTTCCAAAGGTCCAATCCAGTCATCTTGTATATCTCCTATTCCCCAAGTAGAAGTTGCTAGTATAGCAGCATCGAATTCTAAAATTTTGTCAATATCACCTGCATGAAATACTTTTGCATTTAATAAAGTTCCCAATTTTTCAGCAACTTGTTCAGTAACTCCAGTAGTACTTCCATAAAATATACCAATATTCATAAATAAACCTCCTTAATTATTATTGATATGATTATATAATAAAATATTTTGAAAATCAAGATATTTTTAAATAAAAAAATAGAAGAGTTTTTAAAAACTCTTCTAAAAATTCTTTTATAGGTAATTAATAATTCTATAAAGCCAGTTTGCTAAAGGATCTTTAATTTCAACCATTTCACAATAAAGCTCTTTTAACATTTGTTTTTTTAGATCTTTAAATTGCTCATTATAAAATAGGTTATCAATCTCTTCAGGATCTTTTTCTAAATCATAAAGCTCACAAAGATCAGTTGCATTAAAAACAATTTTATATCTTTCATTTCTCCACATTCTTTGTTCAAAAGATACGAAGTGACCAGAAAGTTGTCCTAAAATTCCATTTCTTTTGTCGTATGCTTCATTTCTTAGTAATGGAAGAAGAGATTTTCCATCGAAGAAATCAGAATAACTACCATTGATAAGGTCACTACACGAAGGAGTCAAATCATGTAAGTAAACCATGGCATCTTCTCTTTCCCCTTTTCTAGAAGATTTAGGATCTTTTATAATCATTGGAATTCTATAGGTAGTTTCAAACATAAACTCCCCTTTTTCAATCATCTTATGGGCACCCATAGCATCTCCATGATCAGCAGTAACAGTTAAGAATATATCGTCATAAAGTCCCTCATCTTTTAAGAATTGGAAGAACTCACCAAGAGCATCATCAATAAGAGTTATATATCCCCAGAATTTAGTAATAACTTCTTTCCATCTCTTTTCGCTAGCATCCCACATTCCCCACATTTTAGAGATATTTTTATAATGATTTGGCTTATCTTTTAGAGGTTCATAAAAACTTCTATCAAGAGTTACATCATCAGGATTATACATAGAGTAATAAGGTTCTGGAATTACACATGGAGTGTGAGGTCCCCAAAAGTTCATCCAAATAAAAAATGGTCTTCCCTCTTTTTTAGCTTGTAAAATCTCTTTTTTAGCTTCATCAATTACAAAGAATGGTAGTGTAGCTTCTTTAGGACAATGAAGTTTTCCACAAAGTTCTTGTACTCTAAGATGTGGGTTTTCTCCAAAATATTCATCTGTAACTTTAGGGGTTTCAAATCCTTTTTCTTCTAACCATTTTACATATCTATTCTCTTTTTTAGGTCCTTGATCAAAAACCATATTCTCATAAACATTACTTCCAGGATATCCGTATCCATCGAAATTATGACCAATAAATCCAAAATCTTTAGGTAAAATATTTCCTCCTACATGCCACTTTCCAATATATATTTTTTTATGATCTTTTAAATCTGAAATTATATTTGGATTATTTAAACTAGGATCTTGCACCTCAGCTTTTTCAACATTTCTAATTATCTTGTGATTTGTTGGCATTTGACCTGTAAAAAGTGATGTTCTTGCAGGACAACAAACAGATGCAGGAGTATATGCTCTATCAAAAATAACACCCTCATCAGCTAACTTATCCATATTAGGAGTTTTAACAACATTATGTCCATAACACCCTAACATATCAGTACGAATTTGATCTAATAAAATAATTGCTATATTTTCCATCTACGACTCCTTTTAACTTATTTTTTATATTCTGTTGTGTATATAAATCTATCCCCTCTTATGTATGCTAAAGTATATTCAAAAATTTTATTGTTGAACCATAGTTTTTTTTCAATTTCCATTCCTAAATTACAATTTTTGATTTTCATAAGTTTTTGCAAATCATCATTTAATATACAAGGTCTAAACTTTTCAACTCCTTTTTCAAAAACTATTCCATATTTTTTTTCTAAAATATCATAAAGTTTTTTATCAGATAGATCCATTTTTTCTAATCCTTGAAGGGTTTCTGCTAAAAAATGTATTTTTTCATAAAGTATAGGTTCATTATCAGCATATCTAACCCACTCAATAATGAGAACATTTTCAGTTGTAATCTCCATTTGTTCTTGTATTTCCTCTGTTGGAGAAAAAATTCCAATAGATAAAATTTTAGAGTATGGTGTTTTACCAGATTTTTTTATATCATCAAAAAGTTTATTTAAGCCCGATTTATTTTGAATAATAGGCATTGGTGTAACAAATGTCCCCTTACCTCTAATCTTTTGTATAAGATTATCTTGTTCAAGTTTTTCTAAAGCTTTACGAATAGTAATTCTACTTACATCGTAATTTTCACATAGTTGCATTTCAGTAGGTAGTTTTTCAAACTCTTTTATTTTCCCTTTTTCAATACTTTTTTTAAGTTCTTTATAAATTCTTTCGTAGTTACTGTTACTTTTCTTTATTTTACTCACCTCGAGTATTAGAATTTGTATTATTTGTTATGCTCATTTTTTATCATATAAATGATTTTTTTTCAAGAATTATTTGTCTTTTATAAACATAACAAATATAACAACTTTGTAAAAAATATATGTTTACTATGAAGTTTAGAGTATTACATTTTTTATAAAAAAATAATATATAAAATATAAAGAAGCCAACTAAAGTTTTTTCTAGTTGGCTTCATTTTAATTAAATTTTTAAACTATCTTCAATTAATTTTTTAGGATCTTGAATTGCTATTTTTGTTTTAACATCTAGTGTTTTTATATTTTTAAATCTTTGAGGTTCTTTTATAGCTACATCATGTGCGAAGATTACAACTTTAGCATTTTCAATATCTTTTTGAGTAATTCTATTTACAATACCATTAGCCCCTTGAGTTTCAACTTTTATTTTAATCCCCATTTTAGCAGCTGTTTTTTCTAAAGCTTTAGCGGCTAAGAATGTATGAGCAACTCCAGATGGACAAGATGTTATAGCTAAAACATCAGCTTCACCTTCATCTACTACACCTTCGTAATTTAACTCCTCCATCTCCTCTTCTAAAGTTTCAGGAGCGATAGGTTTTAAAGTATTAACAATTAAAGCTGTAGTTAATGCACCTAAAATAGTTCCAAGGATATATCCAAATTTCCCTTCAACTACTGGTAAAACAATCCACCCTCCCCAAGGAGCATGATTGATACAGTTCATTAAAAAACCAACAATGTTTCCAACAACTCCACCAGCAACTATAGCAGGTAAAACTCTCATAGGATCAGCAGCAGCAAAAGGAATTGCTCCTTCACTAATACCAATTAATCCCATTATAGCAGCAGCCTTTCCAGCTTCTTTTTCATCCTTTGTATATTTTTTAGGAGATAAGAAAGTAGCTAAAGCCATTCCAAGAGGAGGAGTACAAATTGCGATTCCAACTCCACCCATTAACCAAGGTTGTGTGTCAACTTGAGTTTGAGCAAAAAGTGTAGCAACTTTATTAATAGGTCCACCCATGTCAAAAGCTGTCATTCCAC
>NZ_CAMQXC010000065.1 GCF_947038635.1 uncultured Cetobacterium sp.
GCGGTGGCTAAAGGAGCTGCTATTAAAGCATCATATCCTATAAACATCAGTATTGCTAATACTAGAACAGGGCTTAATTTTAATAATTCTACCA
This sequence comes from uncultured Cetobacterium sp., assembly GCF_947038635.1. Lineage (GTDB taxonomy): Bacteria > Fusobacteriota > Fusobacteriia > Fusobacteriales > Fusobacteriaceae > Cetobacterium_A. The sequence continues at coordinate 95 of NZ_CAMQXC010000065.1, forward strand.
CTCTCTTCATAACTAACCTCCATATTTAATTTTAAACAAAAAAAAGAGCTAGCAACTCAATGCTAACCCATTGTACATTTTATTTTCTTCTTTTCCTTTTTAAATATATTTTTTAAAATAGTTTCTTCTTATAGTATGCATCAGCTTGATATATTGCTGCAACTGGATTGTGACACAACACTCTATCTTTTACTGCAAATACAGTAACTGGTGCTTCTGAATGTTTTATAAATAATGTATCATGTCCTACACAAAGACCAAACAGTATGTTTAAATCTGTTTTCTCTTCATTTAAGTGTAGTGCTTGTCCAATAGGATTACACATAATATCATTTTTTACATAAGTTTCTTTTTCCTCTTGAGGTATTCCTAAAAAACCTTTTAAAATAGCTCCATTTTTACAAATTACAGAAACCACTTTTAATCCATGGTGCTCTAATATTTTTACAAAAGTTTTAGCTTCTTCGTGAAGTCCTGTGCAGAAAGCTAAACCTATACGTTCGTATCCACATTTCTTTGCAAAAGCTATAGTTTCTTGAACACGAGTCCAATTTGTATTCCCTTCAGCTTCTACAAGTGCTGATTGAACAGCAATTGTTAAGTCATCTCCTACATGTAATTCTTTTGCTTTATTTTGCATCTCTTCATTTCTACTAGGACAAAATACCTTTGGCATTTTCTCTTGGTCCTTTGATAAACAACCTCTTGTCATACATTTTGCACAAATACTCATTTTCTCTCTCCTAACTCATTGTTTTTGTTTTTATTTTTAATACTTATAAAACTCCTAGATAACTCATTCCATTATAAATACTAATTAAAATTATTCCTACAACCATGCATAGATATATTTTATCTACACCTTTTAGTGAAAGTTTTTTTGAAATTATAGGACCAACTGTACCTCCGACTACTCCTCCTGCAACCATCATTACAAATGCTAACCAAACAAATTCAGGTATCCCCTTAAAAATTGTTTGAGCTACACTTACTCCCTGTGAAAACAGTATTATGTAAATAGAGTTTATTGCTGCTTCCTTTGAGTTTAAACCAAAACATAGATATAGAATCATTAAATTTATTGGCCCTCCACCAATACCTAAAAATGCAGATAAAGCTCCTAAAAGAAATCCAATTCCTAAAGACACCGTTGTGTTTTCTATATTAAGAGGTGTAATTTTTGATTTTTGGATAGTGAATATTAATACCCCAACTGTAACTGCTGCTAAAACAAAAGATTGAACTGCTCCAGCCATATTTGGATCTCCACTTGCAACTCTAACCCAATCAAATAATTGTTTTCCTAAAAGACCTCCTACAGCTGCCCCAATAGCTAAAGGTGTTCCTCTTTTTTTCTCAGGTCTTACTCCCGCTTTACTATTTTTATATAACGTCATTGTTGTCATTCCAAGTACGGTACATCCTGATAAAAAACTAATTGTTGATACCTGCATAGTTCCCAAAGCATCTAGAATTGGTTTAATAATAACTCCTCCACCAATACCACTTATAGCCCCCAAAATTGATGCCCCAAGACAAACTACAAAATACAATATTTCCATACTACTCCCCTCGTACTATTTATTTTTTGCTTTTTTCAATTTTATCTGATATTTGACTTTCACGTCAACATAATGTTTTTGTATTATTTATTTTGTTTATTTTTTAATCTTTAATAGCTTTTTTAATTCACTTTTTGTAAATTTTTAGCAGCATTTTCTCCTGAAATTTTTCCAAATACTGTTATATCAGTAATAGCGTTACTTCCTAAACGATTTTTTCCATGAATATCTCCAGTAACTTCTCCTGCAGCGAATAATCCTTCTATTGGATTTCCATTTTTATCTAAAACTCTACCCTTTGTATCAATTACTAATCCTCCCATAGTATGGTGGATAGCTGGAGTATTTTTTAGAATATAATATGGACCCTCTGTAAATGCTACAAGTCCACCTCTTTTATTAAACTCTAAATCTTTTCCATTTTTAGCATATTCATTATACTTTTCAACAGTTGATTTCAGCTCTTTGGCATCTATTCCAAAATGTTTTGCTGCATCGTCAATAGTATCTGCTTTTACTAAAATTCTTCTTCTTAGCAGTGCCTCATACTCCCCTTTATGGTGAACTGCTACCTCTGTTTTATCTAGCTGAGCTTGATCCCAAAATAAATATCCTACTCCTCCAGTTTGTTTAGTTATAGCAAATGATATTACATCTCTTCTGTCTAACTCCTCAACAAAACGTTTTCCTTCTTTGTTAACTAAAATTGCACTTCCTGCTAATCTTACATCTCCTGTATAAAGAAGCGCTCCATTCTCTGGATCACAAACTGGATAAGTTTGAATAAACTCCATATCTGTTGTTGCTGCTCCAACTTTCTCTCCCATTACAATTCCATCACCAGTTATTCCAGTTGTATTGGTAGATAGGATTTTTTCATCCATTCTTGGATCATGTTTTTTTCTCATCTCTATATTTGAACCAAATCCACCACTTGCTATGATTACTCCATTTTTTCCCATAAAATTATGTGTTTCTGTTGGTGTTAAAGCTTTTACTCCAACAACTCTATTTCCATCTGTTATTAGTTCAACTGCATTCATCTCTAAATAAACTGGAATTCCCAACTCTTTCGCTTTCGTCATTAATTTTCCAATAACTTCTACTCCACTTGCTCCATTTGGAACTAAACTTCTTTTAACTGAGTGACCACCAAAAAACATCTGTCTATCTTCAAATACTACATTTACATAATCTTTTAACCACACTGCTCCATCTAATGCATTATCAGCTAAAACTTTTACTAAATTAGGATTACTTTCATTGTCTCCACCCTTCATTGTGTCATTAAAAAATTGGTCTTTACTATCTTTCAATCCTTCTTTCTTTTGAACCCAGTTTTCAGGAGCTGCGTATTCTGCTCCTGAAATTAATGTATTTCCTCCAGGAAAAGCCATTTTCTCTATAACTGAAACATTCGCTCCATTAAGCTTTGCTTCTATTGCTGCAATTAATCCAGCTCCACCTGCTCCAATGACAACAACATCATCTTTATGCTCTACTATTTTATCACTAAATTTTTCTTTAGTTTCTTTAACTCTTCTTAAATCTGTTTTATATCCAGATGATTTTATAGCATTATTTATAGCTGCTATAACTCCTCTACTTGTTCCTGTTGCTCCAGCTACTACATCCACTCCTAGACCTTGTGTTTGTAAAACTTTTTTTGGAATAATATTTACAGGTGCTTCTGATATTATTGGTGTATCTGTATTTGAAATTACTTTTACATCCTCTATTTTATCTTTAGAGAGTTTTACCTCTACCTTTATCTCCCCTTTATATCCATTTGCACTTCCTAAGTATGTTCCCTCTTTAAAACTTTCTCCCATACTCAGATTCCCCATAACTACCATTAACGACAATAACAATAATCTTTTTTTCATTAAAAAACTCCTCCATATCTATACTAGTATATTTTATAATAATATATTTATTACTAAAAAACAACATTTTATCGTTTTTTTAAACTTATAATTTTTAAATATAAAAAAAAGGTAATATATACTAGATATATTACCTTGGAAAAATTATATTTATTTTGCTGCTACAATTTCAATCATAATATCTGAATTTTTTGGAAGTTTGGAAACTTCTATTAATGACCTTACAGAATGAATATTTGAAAAAACTCTATTATAAATTTTGTTTATTTTTACAAAATCATTTAAGTTTGTAACATAGGTTGTTATTTTTACGATATTTTCCAAACAATACTTACTCTTTTTTAATATAGCTTGAATATTATCTAATGTTTGTTGTGTCTGTTTTTCAATATCACTTGATTCCAATTCCATTGTTTTTGGATTTAAAGGAATTTGTCCTGACAAATAAAGAATTCCATTTAACTCTATTCCTTGAGAATAATTAATTGTAGCTGGTGCCTCTGTTGTATTTACTATATTTTTCATTAAATCGCTCCTATTTTATATTATTAACTATTTTGTTTTTTTGAAATATAAATACCTATTAAAACAATAAATATTCCTAAAATCTCTTGTTGTGAAATCTTTTCATTAAAAAGTAGAAAAGAATAAACTGCTGCAACTATTGGTTGACTTAAAACCAATATTGATGATAAGGTTATTCTTATTTTTCCAACACAGTAACTCATAAGTCCCTGACCTAAAAGTTGAGAAAAAATTGCTAGACCAACTAATGGAATTAGTTCTTTTAAAGTCACTGGATAACCAATTCCTTCTTTAAAAAACATCGCTATAAACAAAGTTATTAAGCTTCCGAAACCACAAATAAACATTATTACTTTAGCAGATACTCTATTTCTAATATTAGAAACAAAGAATAGGAATAATCCATAAAATATTGATGCTATAAAAGCATAGAAATCTCCTCTAAAATTTTGTGGATTTGTACTTATTTTTCCTTTCATTAAAATAATGATTCCAATAATTAAAACAACCAAGCCTATAAAAAAAGATTTATTTAATTTTTCTCTATAAAAAAAATATGATAATGGAATAATCGTAAGTGGAACCAAATTAACTAACAGATTTGCATTAGCCACAGTGGTATATTGAAACGACATATTCCAGAATACTAAATCTAAAGCTAGAAATACTCCTGAAAAAAACATCAGATAAAAATCTTTTTTAGAAACATTACTCAAATCCCCTTTCACAAAGGGATAAAGCAGAGGTAAACTAAATAAAACTCGATAAAACCCAGTTGTTATAGGTGGAAGAGAACTTAATTTTACAAAAATCCCTCCTGTTGCTAAAAAACAAATTGCTAAAAATATTAAATATATATACGTAGATTCTTTTTTTATGTTCATAGTTTGCTCCTTAATTTTTATGTAACTTAACTCCAAAAATTATCATTTATTTCTTTACTTATCTTTACTCCTGATATTGTATTAAAAGATTTTATCCCTGCATTTATAAACAGTTTCATATTAGATAAATTTTTTATCTCTCCAACAATTCCCATTTCTAAATCTTCTTTAGTTAAACTATCTATCTCTTTAATATCTTCAACTGTAATTTTTCTTTTTAATATTTCAAAATTATTTATCCCTAAATCTAAACATACATAAATCAGAATATTTCTCTCTTCATAAGTTAAATAATCTAAATCGACTACAACTTTTAATAATTTTTTCTCAGCTATATTTTTTATATTTTCAATTTCATTTCTTATATACTCTATCTGACCAGATTTTAACATTCCAAAATTTATAATTAAACTTATCTCATCAGCTCCATCTTCAATATATTTTTTTGTTTCAAATAATTTTACCTCAGATGATGAAGTTCCAAAAGGATATCCAACAACTGTTCCAACTCTGATAGTTGACTCCTTTAATTCTTTCGCAGCTAAACTGACATAAATACCATTAACATAAACTGAAGAAAACTTTAATTCTTTTGCTTCATTACATAATAGTTTTACATCTTCAGGTCCTAAAGTAGCCCCTAATAACATGTGGTTAATAAATTTATTTAGTTCCATTGCTTCCTCCTAATTTTTTTGATCTCTTGAATAAATTCATATTACAATTTAAATATGGCCATAGTATGTCACAATGAAAAAATATTGATTTATATAAACTTTAAATAGGTATACATCCTATACGTATGTACAAAACCTATATTTTTATAACTATAAAATCTTAAAATTATAAAATAATTTACAAATATTTAAAAAAATGATACTATGAACTTAATAAATAAAATAAATTTTTCTCATATATATTCGTAATATGGACGAACGTTTCTACGACCTGCCGTAAATAGGTCACTATGAGAAAAGGCAAATATATCATTTGAAATATATTTTTTTGTATTTTCATTTAATTTATTAAAGTCTTTTCTCTAAGTAGGGAAAAGACTTTTTTATTTTTTTACAAGGAGGATTTTATGAATTTACAAAAAAGAAGAGAACTAGTTGAAGTTGCTTTAGGAAAAAGAGAAGCTGATATAGTTCTAAAAAACGGAAATTTAATAAATGTTTTTTCAGGAGAAATATATAAAGCTAATATATATATTTATGATAAATACATTGCTAATATTGTAGAGTATGATTTAGATACTATTAGTTTAGGAAAAAATATAATTGATATTGATGGAAAATTTGTATCGCCTGGTTTTATTGATTCACATGTTCATGTTGAAAGTAGCCATTTAACACCTGTAAACTTTGCTAGAGCAGTTTTACCTAAAGGAACAACAACTATTATTGCTGATCCTCATGAAATTGCAAATGTATTAGGTATTGATGGTGTTAAGTATATGATTGAAAATTCAAAAGATGTACCAATGAATCAATATTATTTAATTCCATCATGTGTCCCATCTGTTATTGGTCTTGAAAATGCTGGAGCTGAATTTAATGATATTGAAATTGAAAAAATGTTAGATTTACCAAGGGTTTTAGGTCTTGGTGAAGTTATGGATTTCGTGGGAGTTATCAATCAAAGTGAAAGAATGACTAAAATAGTTGAAACAGCAATCAAAAAAGGGATGTTTGTTCAAGGTCATGCACCTGAATTAAGTGGAAATGAACTATCTGCATATATTTGTGGAGGTCCTATATCATGTCATGAAACTAGAGATGGGCGTCAAGCTCCAGATAAAATAAGAAAGGGGATGTATGTTGACGCCAGAGAAAGTTCTATCTCTAAAAATATAAGTTCAATAGTTGAAAATATTAAACATATGAAATCACCAAGAAATTTAACTCTTTGTACAGATGATAGAGAACCAAGAGATATTTTAGAAGTTGGACATATTAACGACTGTGTTAGAGTTGCTGTAAAAGCTGGCTTAGATCCCATCGAAGCTATTAGAGCTACAACTTTAAATACCGCTCAAGAGTATAAGTTAGATAAAATAGGAGCAATTGCACCTGGATACTTTGCCGATATAGCAATTTTAGATAATTTAGTAGATTTTAATGTTTTAAAAACTTTTTGGCAAGGAAAATTAATTGCAGAAAATGATGACTTAGTTGTTAAGATAAAATCTCCAAAATTAGAGATTGAACATTTAAATTCAGTTTATGTTAATGAGTTAAGCGAAAGTGATTTTAAAATAAAATCACCTATCAAAAATGGAGAGATTGAAATCGAAGTTTTATCATATCTCACTAAAGAAAGATCTATAACAGATCGAAAAACTATATTAGTTAAAGCAAAAGATGGTTTTATTGATATCTCTGAAAACTCAAATCTAAATTTTGTTGCTATTGTTAACAGACATAATTTTAATAACAACATAGCTTTAGCAGTTGTTGAAAATTTCTATTTAAAAGAGGGTGGAGTTGGAACAACATACTCTCATGATAGTCATAATTTGACAATTGTATTCAACAAACCGAACGAAGCTCTAACTATTACTAAAAAAATAAAAGAACTAGGTGGTGGAATTGTAACTTCTGAAAATGGAGAAATTACTGGAGTTTTACCTTTTCCAATAGCTGGAATGCTTTCAAATCAACCTGCTGAAATTTTAGCAAAAGAGATTAGCGAGATGAATAAAATTCTTAGAAAAATGGGAATTGAAAGTGCATCTCCAATAACGAGACCTAGCACATTAGCTCTAATAGTAATTCCAAATGCTAAAATGAGTGATCTGGGACTTGTCGATGTTAGAGAACAAAAAGTTATAAATCTATTTAAATAAAAGGAGATCCAATGCAACAAGTAAAAATTGAACAAAGAGATAAAAATTTATTTGAGAAACTTTTTAAATTATCAGAAAATAAAACAGACATAAAAACAGAAATAACTGCTGGAACTACAACTTTCATGACAATGGCTTATGCTTTAATTGTTCATCCACTTATTATGAGTGCATCTGGAATGCCTATCGGTGCAATGACAGTTGTAACAGCTTTAACTGCTGGAATATTTTCAATATTTATGGGAACTTATACCAATCTTCCTTTTGCTCTAGGACCTGCTATGGGAAGTAATGCATTCTTTGCTTATACTCTTGTTGCTTCAGGTTTAACAACATGGCAAGAGGGATTAGGTTTGGTATTTGTTTCTGGAGTAATTTTTTTAATAATGTCTTTCTTTGGTTTTAGAGAGATTGTAGTTAAACTTCTTCCTAAAAATTTAAAAATTGGAATTGGAGCTGTTGTAGGAATATTTTTAATTCAATTAGGGTTTGGTTCAGCAAAACTAATGGACCTTTCAAAAGGGAAGATTGCCATTGGAAACCTAAAATCTCCTGAAACAATTTTAGCTATAGTAGGTTTATTTATAATTGCTGCTTTAATTGTTAGAAAAGTTAAGGGAGCTATACTAATTGGAATTTTACTGGTTACTATATTAGGAATTCCTTTAGGAATAACTAAAGTTCCAACATCATTAATGTCTTTACCTCCATCTATAGCTGACGTTTCATTCAAACTAGATTTTTCTAAAGTTTTAAGTATAAAATTCTTACCTATAATGTTTGTTTTCTTTGTTGGAGACTTCTTCTCAACTTTGGGAACACTGTTAGGTGTTTCAGAGAAAGCTGGGTTATTAGATAAAGAGGGAAATCTGCCAAATATTCAAAAACCATTTTTAGTTGACGCTATTGCTACAATTGTTGGTGCCGTTCTAGGTACAACTGTTGTTACAACATATGTTGAATCTGCATCTGGTGTTGCTGAAGGAGGTAGAACAGGGCTAACTTCTGTTACTACTGGATTAATTTTTCTAACAGCTTTATTCTTTACTCCAATTGCCCTAATGATTCCTGCTATCGCTACAGCACCTGTACTTATTATAATTGGAATAATGATGCTTGAATCACTAAAAGGAATTGAATATGGGGATTTTTCTGAATCATTTCCTGTGTTTTTTATGATAGCTACAACAGCTTACACAAGCAGTATTTCAAACGGAGTTGGTGTTGGAATTATAGCTTATGTATTTTTAAGAGTCTTAATTGGAAAAGCAAAAGAAATCCATATTAGACTATACATTCTTAGTGCTATTATGATATATTACTTCATAAGATAGCTTTTCATAGGAATAGAACATAAATGTTCTATTCCTTTTTTTTATGACTTTTATAATTTTAAGACCATATTTAAAGTATTTTGTCTAAAAAATATATACAAATATCTACTTTTCCATTTTTTTGGACAAAAGTTAATTTTTTTGACTCTCTAATTTTAAATTTAAAACGTTCGTTTGAGTTTATCCTTATAAAAATAGAATCACTCATAAAATCATCCTAAAGTATTCAAAATAGCCCAAAATACCCTCCAAATATTTGTATTACATTCCTCTCTTCAATTTATTTTGACTTTCAAATATTTAAATGATATAATTTATTTAAAACGAATTATACAGAAAGAGGTATTTATATGGATAATATTTTATTTGCATTTCTTTTAACACTTGGCGCTGGATTATGCACTGGAATTGGAAGTTTTATTGCATTTTTCTCCAAAAGAACAAATATAAAATTTTTATCAGTAACACTTGGATTTTCTGCAGGTGTTATGATATATGTTTCATTTATAGAGATTTTTCCCAAAGCTCAAGAATCACTTATTAACGCTGCAGGAGAGAAAAATGGAACGATTTTTACTGTACTAGCATTCTTTGGAGGAATGCTTTTAATAGCTTTAATTGATAAATTAATTCCAAGCTACGAAAACCCTCACGAGGTAAAAAATATTGAGGATATCAGTGATAAAACACTAGAGAAAAATAGAAGTTTACATAGAATGGGTGTTTTTTCAGCACTAGCTATTGGTATCCATAACTTCCCAGAAGGATTAGCAACCTTTATGAGTGCAATTGATAACCCAACTCTAGGAGTATCTATAGCCATTGCAATAGCACTCCATAATATTCCAGAAGGAATAGCTGTATCAGTTCCTATTTATTTTTCAACTGGAAGTAAGAAAAAGGCTCTTATGTATTCCTTCTTATCAGGGGTATCAGAACCTCTTGGAGCAGTAATTGGATATTTAATATTACTACCTTTTATGAACGATTTAATTTTCGGTATAATTTTTGCTGGAGTTGCAGGTATCATGGTCTTCATATCTTTAGATGAACTACTTCCCGCAGCAGAAAAATATGGCGAGCACCATTTATCTATCTACGGATTAATCAGTGGAATGATTGTTATGGCAACTAGTTTATTAATATTTTAACAAATAAAAAAATAGGAGAAAGATATTAAAACTTTACTCCTATTTTTTATATGTAAAACATTTAATTTTTTATTTCTTCTTTACTATTCTCCAAAGAAGCTATCATCAATTCCATTATCTCCTCCATTGTTTTTCCTTTTATTTTTTCTTTCAATTTTTGTTCTCTGTCACTTTTTAACATAAACTCCTCCCTTTTACATAACTCTTTTTTATTATATTACTCCAATATTTAATATCTTTATTAAAAATTACATGAATCATCTATTTTTAGTTATGTAATCATAGAAAATTTACACAAAATATAAATAATTAACCTCATTATATCTTTAGATCTTCTATTGAGTTTATTATCTTTCCGAAAATTTATATAAAAATATAGTGGTAATCTCTGTTAAAAGGTTTAATGAGTTTTTAAATGTAAATGAAGGGTAGACTCAAAATTGAATAATAATCTAAAAATAATTTATAAATAATTTTTTAACTTACTAATTTTGGGAAATTAGGGTTATACATTCCCATAAACTCATAATCTTTTTCTAATTTCATCTCTATAAATTTAGAAACTTCATCTAATGTGACTTTTAAAGTTTTTATCTCTTTCTCTTTTAAAAAGTCAATTAAAGATGATGCAATTAAAAATGTATTTGAATCTACTTTGAAAATATATGTAGATTTTCTTTGTTTTAAAGTATCTTTTCTTCTAATTTCAAATATACTTTGTTTTTTCATATTTTCTAACCTATTTAACATTAAATTCATGATATCCACCTCTCTATTTTTTTAGGATAGATTGTTTTTATATCTATCCATAAAACATACAAAACACTATTAAAATAAAAATAAAACACACAAACAATAGTTCCTCTATTATTTTTAAATAATCTAAATTTTTCATAACTCCATCTCCAGTAGTACTTTCTTTATGCTCTATTTAACCAACTTATTAGTCTTTCATAATTTTCTTCAGCATCTTTTAATCCAAGTTTATATAAAGTATCTATTTTATTTAGATCTTTTTCTAATCTATCAACTACAACAACTTCACTTGGTCTAAAAACAAAAACGTCATCTTTTTTTTCTAACTCTTCAATCTCTCTCAAAGTTCGATTATATACTAAATGTCTTCTATTAAGAGCTTGAGCTACTTTTGGATATTTTTTATAATATAAGTTTATTAACAGTTGTAATTTCAAAGGATCTTTTTTATAAGTTTTATCCTCTGTTAAAATAATTACATTTTTACTATTTCCATCTAAAATTGATTGAACTATGGGAATAGGAGAAGCAATTCCACCATCTAGATATATTTTTTCATTAATAATTGCTTCTTTAGATAAAAATGGTAAACTTCCTGAAGCAATTAAAGCTTCTAGTAGATCATCTGTTTTTCTAAAATCTTTTTTGCTAAAAAACTCTGTTTTTCCCTTCAAGCAATTAAAAGCTCCTACTTTAAATTCTAAATCACAGCTAGTAAATGTTTCAAAATCAAAAGGAGAAATGTCATATGTAATTTTTTTATATGCAAAATCCGTATTGATATAACTACCGTTTTTTATTAGATGTTTATATCCCATATATCTCTCATCATTTAAATATTTTAGTATGATATCAATATTTCTTCTTTTTTGTCTAGAAGCATAGGATGCTGAATAAATAGCTCCTGCTGACACTCCAATCGTGTATTTAAAATATAATCTCTTAAATAAAAAATAATCTAAAATACCTGATGTATAAGCTCCTCTTAGTCCGCCACCTTCTAATACCAATCCTATATTCTCCATAATATATAACTCCTTTAATCATCTGAAAATTTTTTTAAAATTTTAATACTATATATATA
>NZ_CAMQXC010000066.1 GCF_947038635.1 uncultured Cetobacterium sp.
GCTCTACTAATTAGTGCTACATCTTTTCCAGACTTAGCAATCTCTAACACCTGCTCACATCTAGCAACCTCTTTTTTCATTCCTGATACATAAAACTCTTTTTCAGCAAACTCATCTTTCACTAAGTCTATATAAGTTATATATCCCGCTATTACATCCACATTTTTTAAAACTCTATACGCTCTTACTGTTATATCATCCATATTTCCAGGACCAATTCCTACAACATATATTTTACCTTTTTTCATAAATAAATCTCTCCTCATAAATGGAAATTGTTATTCCATCTTTTTTTGCTTTTATCTCTATAAATTTTCCATCTTTACTTGACGTTAAATATGCACACGGTTCTGAAACAGCTTTTACACCTATCTCTTTTTTTACAAATTCAGATCCTTGAAACATATCTTCTACTGTTAATATCTCTTCTCTACTAACAATTTTCAACTCTTTTCCAAGCTCTCTAACAGTTTCAACAATTCCTTCTTCATCTGCTTTTAAATCTACTGTTGCAAAATGTTTTATACTTTTAAGTGAAAGATTATGTTTTTTTAATGTTTCTACTAAAAATTCATAAACTTTTTCTTTTTCAATTCCTCTTCTTGAACCTATTCCTATAACTAAATTTTCAGGATATAAATGCACAATTTCTAAATTTTCTTTATTAGAAATAACCATAATACCTTCAGGATTTTCATTGCATATATTTTTAGGAAGACTTAATTCAACATTTTTTCCATCTACTATTAATGATGTAACTTTTTTGGCATCTTCTAATGATTTTAGATTACACTTTAATTTCTGAGATAAAGTGTCCACTGCAATTTTTCCTGTTACATCTGAACTAGTTGTTATAATTGGAACTAATCCAAATATTTCATGAAGGTTTTGAGTCAAATCATTTGCTCCTCCTAGATGTCCAGAAAGAAGAGAAATTACAAAATTCATCCCTTCATCTACTACAACTACTGCTGGATCAACATCTTTTGATTTGATTAAAGATGCGATTTTACGAATAACAATCCCTGTTGCCATTATAAAAATATGTCCATCATATTTAGTGAATACTTTATTTAACTCTTCAGTAAAGTTTTCTATCTGAAAACTATTGTCTATTTTAAATTTTGAAAGAGTAAATAAATCTACTCCTTCAAGTTTATTTTTAATCTCTACTCCATTTAGACCTGCTCCTCTTGTTACAGTCCAAACTGCCAATTTCATTACTTCTCAATTCCTTTTCTAAATTCATGAGTAAAATGCTTATCATATAATAAAGATTTTTCATATTTATCTCCTAAAAAATCTCCAACTAAAATTTGAGCTGTTTTAGTTATATTCGCTTCTTTCACTTTTTCTTCAATTGTTTCTAATGTTCCTAAAACAATTTTTTGATCCTCCCAAGTAGCTCTTTGAACAATTGCTATTGGAGTTGTCATTGGATAATGCGTAGCTAATCTTTTTACAACGTCTCCTATCATATGTACTGATAAAAATATAGCCATCGAAGCTCTATGAGAAGCTAATGACTCTAAACTCTCTTTTTCTGGAACTGGAGTTCTTCCTTCTAATCTTGTACAAATTACAGTTTGAGAAATGCTTGGTAACGTGAACTCTTTTTTTACTGCTGCTGCAGATGCTAAAAATGAACTTACCCCTGGAATTACCTCATACTCTATCCCATGCTCATCTAACATATCCATCTGCTCTCTATGTGCTCCAAATATTGCTGGATCTCCTGTGTGAACTCTAGCAACTTTTTTTCCTGCTTTTATTGCTTTAACAGTTACATCTATAACTTCCTCTAAAGTCATTGAAGCTGAATTATGAATTTCCGCTCCCTCTTTATGACACTCTATAACTTGTCTTGGAACTAAAGAACCTGCATAAATTATTACATCTGCCTCTTTTACTAATCTTTGTCCTTTTACTGTAATTAACTCTGGATCTCCTGGTCCTGCTCCTATGAAATAAACTTTTTCCATTGATTGATACCACCTTTTTTTAGTATTAATGTTGTAAAGTAAGGAATATCTTCCTCTTCCATTTTTGTTAAATCAAAATTTATCTCCTGTGTTTCTTTTCCACAGTTTGAAACCATTATTATATTTTCTAGATTTCCTGTAGCTTCTAGTCCAGCTCTAAGTTTATCAAAATTTCTAGATACTTTCATAAATACGATATTATCTGCAGAGTTAATTTCACCAACAATATTAGTTTCTCCATTTAACGATACAACTTTTAAAGATTCTTCTCCCATAACTAAAGGCAGATTAAATCTTGAAGACATATCTGAGAACGACGATATTCCAGGAATTGTTTCTACAGGTATCATCCCATCTAAGTACTCAAGAATATAAACATATGTACTATATGTCATAGGATCTCCAATTGTTAAGAATCCAACTTTTTTTCCTGCTTTTAAATGCTCAACTATCATATCTGCATTTCTTTTTCTAAACTCTTTTCTAGCTTCTACACTTTTTAACATTGGAAACTCAACAAACAAAGTTTCTGCTCCCTCTTTTAAATACTCTCTAGCTATTTCATATGCTGTACTTCCCTCAGCTTTTTTAGCCTCTGGTAAAACTACTACATCTAGCTCTTTAAAAGCTCTTATAGCCTTTAGCGTTAACATTTCAGGATCTCCTACTCCTACTCCTATTCCATAAAACTTTGCTGTTGACATTACTTTGTTTCCTCCTTATCTGCTGTTATTATATATATTGGATTTTCTCCATACATCATTGTGTATGGTCCTATACTCTTTCCTCTAGATACAACAACGTTTACAACTTCTATATTTTTAAAATTTAATTCTTTTAAAAGCTTTGTAGCATCTGCTAAAGTTTCTAAAGTTATCGCATTTATGACTACTCTAGAATTATCTTTTGAATATTTAATAAAATGTTCAAGTATGTTTCTCATTGAACCTGTTGATCCACCTATAAACATTCTATCGTATTGAATAATTGGTATTGCTTCAGGAGCTCTTCCTACAATTACTTCTATATTATCCAATCTAAATCTATTTATATTTTCTTTTAAAGTTTCTATACCTTTTTCTTCCTTTTCAATAGCAAAAACATTTCCATTTCTTAAATATGTTGCAGCTTCAATTCCAATGCTTCCAGTTCCAGCACCTACATCTACTAAAATAGAATCATCTTGCAATTGCAATTTCGCTATAGAAATTGCTCTAATCTCTTGTTTTGTCATAGGTAGTTCTTTTTGAACAAACTCTTTATCATAAATATGTCCCATTATTTTTAAACCTTTCTTATAATTGTTACATTCATTTCATATTTTTTACTATATTTTTTATAATCACATACTAAAAACCTTGTAATAACTTCATCTTTATAAGAAAGTCTCTCTCCAATTATTATTTCAGCATTTAAAATATTGTTTTCAACAAGTGTTTTGCTTATTTCAATTGGATTGTTTTTCTCATCAGTTAGAAGTACTACCCCATTTTTACTATTTTTAAATATTTCTATATAATCATTTTCTCTTCCATGAACACTACAAAGTTGATAGTGTTCCCAAGTCATCTCTATTTTTGAAAATAGATATTGAAAAGAAGATATCCCTGGAATAACATTAAATTTTTTTTCAGGAAAACTCTTTTTTAAATATGTAAGCAAACTATAATAACCTGTGTCTCCTGAAACAATAAACACTATATTTTTGTCTATATTTTTTAAAACAAACTCTTTCATTTCATCTAGTTTTTTCATAACATAGATATATTGATTATTTAAAAGAGCATCAATCTCTTCTAATTGCCTCTCTCCACCTATAACAATTTGAGAATTTTTTATTCTATCTACTCCTGCCTTTGTCATGTAATCTAGATTTCCTGGTCCAAGTCCCACCACTGATATCTCTTTACTCACTTTTTAACTCCTCTATCATCTCATAAAATCCATTGCTATATCCCAATATATCTCCACTATAGTTAAAAAGAATTGATTGAAACTCTATACTGTCTCTTGAAAATTCAGCTGATCTTTTAGCTACTTTATTAGCAATTAAATTAAATAAGCTTTCTTTTTTTAATATATATTCTGTAGCTTCTTCAGCTGTATTTGCTTCTAAAACTTTTAAAATATTCTCTCTAGGTTCATCTATTAAAATAGCATTTGCTGCAATTATTTCTAAACGAGCATCAGCAACTCTACTATGAGTATTAAAAATTCCACCTGCTACTTTTATAGCTTTTCCTATATGTCCAATTAATACTATTTTTTTAAATCCCAATTTTACTGCGCTATCAATCATAAATCCAATATAATTACTTGTTACAACCATCTGTTCAACATCTATATTATTATCTATACAAAATTGTTTCCCATGATTTCCAAAAGCAAACACCACCCATTCTCTAGTACTATTTTCTTTTAAAACTTTTAATTCAGCAAACATAGATTTAGTAAGTGCATCCTCACTCATAGGTTTAACTATTCCAGTTGATCCCAAAATAGATATCCCACCTAGTATCCCTAACTTTCCATTAAAAGTTTTCAAAGCTTTTTCTCTTCCCTTTGGAACGTATATAGTTACTATTACTTTTAATCCATACTCTTCAAGAAGTGGATTTAAAGTTTTTACTATCATCTCTTGTGGTCCTGGGTTTATAGCTGATTTTCCAGGTGTTACTTTAAGTCCTTTTTTTGTTACTAATCCTACACCTCTTCCACCTACTATTAACATATTATTAAAATTATGAGCTCTTTCTATCTTGGGTAATTTTTTTACAATTTTTACTTTAGCACAAATTTCTATTCCGTTTGTAACATCAGGATCATCTCCTGCATCTTTTAAAACAACACCTCTAGCCCAATTACTTCCTCTTTTTTTTGAATGTATTGGTATATTTAAAGTTACTCCATTTAATGTAGTTATCTCAACTTTTTCTCCCAAATCTTTTTCTATCAAAAGATTTAATGCAACAAATGCCGCTACACATGCACATGTTCCAGTTGTATATCCCGATCTTAATTCTTTATCCATTAAAATCCTTCTCTCTTATGTAACTGATATAAAATTCCATGAAGTATTGAAACAGCTACAGGACTTCCTCCTTTTCTACCTTTTACAATAATATATGGTATTCCACTTCCAGGTAGAATCTCTTTTGATTCAGCCGCTCCCACAAATCCTACAGGAACCCCAACTATTAAAGCGGGCTTTTGAACCTCACCAGAATCAATAAGTTCTTTCAATCTAAATAGTGCTGTCGGTGCGTTCCCAATTAGATATATATCTGTATTAGGGTCTTTTGCTGCATGTTCTATTCCTACTATTGATCTAGTTACTCCTCTTTCTTTAGCTTCAGCTGCTACATCTTTATCTGAAACTAAAGAATAAGCTGAGTATCCATACTTATCTAAAGTAATTTTACTTAAACCATTAGCTATCATGTTAGTATCACAATATATTTTACCACCTTTTTTTAAGGCTTCTAAACACGATTCAACCGCTCCTTCTGAAATCTCTAATAGGTCTGCATATTCAAAATCAGCTGTTGTATGTATAACTCTTTTTACTATTGGTAAATGAGTTGGAGAAAACTCTTTTGCCTTTTCTCCCATTTCTTCCTCTATTATTTCAAAACTTCTTATTTCAATATCTTGTGGTCTTTTTATATATGACATCTCTTTGCTCCTTCTAACATCTGCTTTAATATATCTAAGTTTTTAAAAAAATGTAAATGTGGATATCCCGCTATGAGATTTTTATTTTTATAACCACATAACCACTCTCTACCATCACTTTTTCTAAGTTTAAACACTCTTTCATCATTGCCTACTTCATCTATAGTCGAATAATGAAATTCATGAGCTTTTCCATTTAACTCTCCAAAAGCTACATCTACGTATCCAAATCTACTGATAAAAAGTCTTCCAGTCATCTTTACACTACAGTCAATTAATTGTGCCATAGAATAACTTTTTTGCTCCAAAGTTTTTATTCCTTGGCTAAGATACATAAATCCTCCACATTCTCCATAAATATGTCCTCCAGACTCATGAAATTCTTTTAAAGAGTTTAAAAAATCCTTATTATTTGATAAATCTTCTAAATAATTTTCTGGATATCCTCCACCAAAATATAATAAATCAACCTCAGGTATTTTCTTATCTTTTATAGGTGAAAACTCTACAAGTTCTATTCCCATTCTTTGTAAAAGCTCTAAATTATCCTCGTAGTAAAATGAAAATGCTTTATCTTTAGCTATCCCTACTTTTAATCCTGTATATAAATTTTCTACGTTTTTAAAAATATCTATTTTTTTTTCTGATTTTTGTAGATTAGCTATCTCTTCTATCTTTTTTAAATCAATAGTTTTTCTTATCTCTTCTTTTAAAAGCTCTTTTTTTTCTTCTAAATCCTTAACTTCATCTGCTTGAAGTAATCCTAAATGTCTACTACTAATTCCTAAATTTTCATCTTTTTTTAAATATCCTAAACATGGTATTCCTGTATAACTTTCTATAGCATCTCTTAACATTTCATAGAGCTTTTCACTGTTTACTTTATTTATTATAACTCCAGCTATATTAACTCTTGGATCTAAATTTTTATATCCTAAAACTTCTGCTGCGATACTTGTACTTTTTCCTGCCGCATCTACTACTAAGATAACTGGTAATTTTAAAATTCTAGATAAATGAGCTGTACTATAATTATCTAAAGAATTTCCTAAACCATCATAAAGCCCCATAACACCTTCAACAATAGATATTTCTTTACTATGTTTTTCAAAACTATACCTTACTCCATCTTCTCCCATTAAAAACAGATCCAAATTATAACTTTTATTTCCTGTTATAAATTTATGAAAACTAGGATCTATGTAATCAGGTCCTACTTTAAATGGAGCAACATCTTCAAAAGTAGCCATTAACCCCATAGATACTGTAGTTTTTCCTATTCCACTTCTTGTTCCTGCTAAAACAAATCCTTTCATTATTTCAGCACTCTCCTTAAAGCCTCTAAAACTTTCTCATTTTTCTTTCTATCTTTTATTGCTAATCTTATATAACTCTCATCTAAAAACATAAAGTTGGAAGCATCTCTTACTAAAACACCATTCTCTATCATTTTTTTTCTGAAACTTTTAGCATTATCATTTAATAACTTTACTAATATAAAGTTAGTTTCTGTTGGAGTTACTTCTATATTATCTATTTTACATAACTCTTCATAAAACCATATCTTTTCTTGTTTTATCCAATTTTCTGTTTCGTGTATATACAAAGTATCTAAAAGCATAGTTTTTCCTGCTATTTCAGCTACTCCATTAACACTCCAAGGTTCTCTAATATTTTTTATCTCATTTAATATTGCTCTATCATAAGTTAATCCATATCCTAACCTAACTCCTGGAAGCGCAAAAAACTTAGTTAAAGCTCTTAAAATAAATATATTTTTATGTTTTAATAAAAATGCAGTTTTATCTTTCCAATTATCAACAAACTCTATAAAAGCTTCATCTATAAATAATTTTTTATTTTTTCTTTCTAAAAAATCAGCTATTTTTTTTATTTTTTCAAGATTTTGAAACTTTCCCGTTGGATTATTTGGATTACACATAACAACAACATCTTCATCTGTTATAAATTCCAATAGCATATTCTCATTCAAAGAAAAATCTTTGCTCAATGGAAAAAATTTAATATCTCTTCCTGCAGCCTTAGCAGCTCTTTCATACTCTGCGAAGGTTGGTGCGATTATTAGGACCTTTTTGGCTTTTACTGCCTTCATATATAGAAATAGAACCTCTGTAGCGCCATTTCCTACAACTACATCATCTATATGACAATTATTATAATCTCCAATAGATGTTCTTAACTCTATATAATCTATATCCGGATATTTTTCTAAAGATTCAAAATTTTCTACAACTGCTTTTTTAAAGCTACTTGGAACTCCTAAGGGATTTATATTAGAACTATAATCTAAAACTTCTATCCCACTATCTCTTTTTAGTTTATATATATTTCCACCATGCAAATCCATATTACTTCACTTCCTATTGTCTTATACTAGTTTAATAAATGTTGTAAACAAAACTATTCCTACAAAAGATGTCATAAACATTATCTTATAACATTTTTTTATATCTTCACATTGAAACTCTTTTAATTTATCTCCTATTGTAGGTTTTTCAAAATATTTTCCAAAATATTTTGTTTTACCGCCAAATTGAACACCTATAGCTCCTGCAAAAACTGCTTCTGGATGACCTGAATTTGGACTTGAATGATTTTTTCTATCTCTAAAAAATATTTTTAATGGTTTTTTTATTCCCATTCCTAATAAAAATGTTGCAATTGGAATTATTATTAAACCAGATAGCCTCGCTGGGATAAAATTAAAGAAATCATCTACTTTTGCCGAAACCATACCAAAATCTATATATTTATCATTTTTATATCCAACCATTGAATCAAGAGTGTTTACTGCTTTATACCCCATTGCTAAAGGTAATGCCAGTGAAATACCATCAACTACTATAAAACTTCCTAAAAATGTATAAAACATAGGTGCTATAATTCCATCGACGCTATTTTCAGCTATAGTCTCCATTGTACTTCTTACAACTTGTATTTCATCCATCTCACCTGTATCTCTACTAACTAAATAAGAAAGCTCTTTTTGTGCTTTTTGTAAATCCCCATTTTTTAAAATTTTATAAACTTTAATCCCTTCAGCCCCTAAACTTTTTGTTGCCAAAGTTGTGTACAAAAAGAAAATTTCTAAAAATTCAGACATTTTAGCCATATAATATGACAATATCACTGTTGAAAGTATCACTGTAAAAGCTAATACTCCTCCCCATACCTTTTTATTTCTAAATGAATAAATTTTACCTTCAATAAAAGTTATGTATTTTCCTATAAATCTAACTGGATGTGGAAACCAATATGGATCCCCTAAAATTAAATCTAACAAATAAGCTATCCATATTTTTAAAATGATGCTCATTAGTTCTCCTCCAAAATCTTATAAATAGCTTTTATATCTACATTTTCTCTGAATATTTTTTCTAACTTATCTAACTCTTGAAGTCTATACTCATCAAATGTCATTGTGCTATTTTTCTTTTCCAGTCCTTTTTTTTCTCTTATATTATTTAAAATAAAATCAGTAAACTCTCTATTATCAAAAATTCCATGTAAATATGTTCCAAAAATATTATCTTTTACTGTAGCTACTAGTCTATTATCTAAAGTTATAGATTTTTCTTTCCCCTCTGTTACTCCTTGGTGAATTTCATAACCCTTAACTTGAATATCTCCTAATCCCTTTAATAGTCCAGTTTCTCCTTTTAATACTCCTGTATATTGTGTTGTTACTTTCTCTTTTTCCATTGTAGTTTCTATATCTAAAAGCCCTAGTCCTGGAAGTTCTTTTATATCGCCCTCTATTCCATAAGGATCTAACACTTTTTCTCCTAAAATTTGAAATCCTCCACATATCCCAATAATAGGAGTTCCTTTTCTAGAAATTTTTATAATCTCTTGTGCGATTCCCTTCTCTTTTATATCTTTTAAATCATCTATTGTGTTTTTAGATCCAGGTATAATTACCAAGTCCTCATTTCCTAATTCGTGAAATGATGTCACATAATTAACATTTACATCTTTATTTGCTAATAAAGCATCAATATCTGTAAAATTCGATATATGTTTCAATTTTATAACTGAAACTGTTATATCTGCAGTTTTTGATTTAATCTTATTAAATTTTTCTGTTACCCCATCCTCATCCTCTATGTCTAGTTCAAAGTATGGCATAACTCCTAAAATTGGAACCCCTGTCAGTTCTTCTATTTTTTCTAATCCTGGTTTTAATATATCAACATTTCCTCTAAACTTATTTATAATTACACCCTTTACTCTAACTCTCTCTTCTGGTTCCATAAGAGATATGGTTCCGTAAATTGATGCAAAAACTCCACCTCTATCAATATCTGCAACTAAAATAACAGGAGCATCAACCATTTCAGCTAATCCCATATTTACTATATCGTCTTGCTTTATATTTAATTCTACAGGACTTCCTGCTCCCTCTATAACACATATTTGATTTTTATCTTTAATTATATTATAAGCTTGAATTATATCTTTTTTTAACTTTGATTTATAATCTCCGTATTCAAGTCCTCCCATATTACCAATAGATTTTCCATTGACAATCACTTGAATCCTTCTATCCCCTGTGGGCTTTAATAAAATAGGATTCATTGTATAGTGAGCTTCTATCTCACATGCCATCGCTTGAAGAGCTTGTGCTCGACCCATCTCATGTCCATCTTTTGTTATATAAGAGTTCAGTGCCATATTTTGAGATTTAAAAGGTGAAACTGTGTATCCATCTTTAAAAAATGCTCTACATAAGCCTGTAACTGTTATACTCTTCCCTGCTCCTGAAGACGTCCCAACAACCATTATGTTCTTATGTTTCATAATATCATTTCTCCTAAATTTGTGAAGTTTAGCGGAAATATAAAAAATGCGAAAATGAATAGAATATTGCTAATTAGAATTGAAATTGACAGTTCTAAATACAAATCTGTTCACCGCAGATTTTATATTTTCTTTTATATTCATGGCAGATATCCTGACTCAGATTCATCCTACTCTTAGGCCTTCCCATAAAAACTACAGTGGCTAGTCTAATTTCGTCCTCCTTACAGTGGCGGGACCGTGTGAGATTTTCACTCAACTTTCCTTTTAATCAAATTATTGAACCATAAATAATATACATATTTATCATAATTATACATAATGATTATGCACAAGTCAACCTTTTTTAAAAGTTTATGTTTAAAAATTAAACTACAAATGTATAGTATTTCATAAAAAACTAATCTCTAAAAATAATTTTAATAAAACTGCAATAATAAAAAAGAAAATTAAATTTTATTCGTAGATTAAATGTGACATATTAAATTTTTATAAGGGAGTGATTAAATTATGAACGATGTTAAAACAAATAAACAACCTCTTCTTGTAGAGGATAAAACTATCAATGTTCCTCCTATGTTTGCAGAGATTTTTGCATTAAATCCTAAGAATCTTAAAAAATGGCTAGTTGGAGCAAAAAATTCAAATAAATCTTATGAAGATCTTAAAGTAAAAGATATCTTAAATACAAAAGTTAATGCAGCTGTTAATGATGAAGCATTTCTTTTAGATGTAACATTTGGAAATACAACACACAAACTATATTTAAAAAAACCTCAAGCAAATAAAGGATTGGATTTTATATTAACAGAAGGTGATAAATTTAAAATTGAAACAAATTTACATCTTACTGAAATAAATGATAAAAAATGTAATATTCATCTTGAAACAACTTTACTTGAAAGCAAGCATAGTTTCCATCCTATAACATCTTTCGAATTAAAATACTTTTTTAGAAAAAGTTTATCCAACTTCATAGAAGAGTGTGAAAAAAGTTATAGCACTTTTGAAAGTGAAGAAAAAACTATCGAAGCTGAAGTTTTAAATTTCTATCAAAGCAATATATCTGCTTTTAATTCTCTGATTGAACCATTAAAAAATGATTTAGGAGAAGAATCATATTTAGATATTCAGAAAAAATTAAAAACTTTAGGTATGGATACATCTGATAAAGTTAGTAAAATTTTTACAAATTTAGTTGGTGTTATTCCAGCAGAAGATTTATCATTAATTAATGACAAAGTTATTCAATTTATTAAAGAACATATCTTTATTTTAAAAGGGATTACTAAAAAAAATAATGCTGAAAATTTAAAAGATATTAATACAGTTACTAAATTACAGCTAGATAATATAAACTTTA
>NZ_CAMQXC010000067.1 GCF_947038635.1 uncultured Cetobacterium sp.
CCTCTCTATATTGTTATAGTTGTTTCTTTGTTTATATTGTTATATTGTTATGTACAAAAAAAAACGTTCAAAAAAACAGTGAAATCATTTGATTTTAAAGAGTTAAAAGCATATTTTTCTTTTCAAAAAAACTATAAATCACCTATGAATACTTTATAAATCACCTATGAATACTTTATAAATCAACAATGAATATATTATAAATCAACAGTGAATACTTTATAAATCAACAATGAACACTTTAAAATTATGCCTAAAATATAAATGATATATGATAATATTATAAAAAAAATAGTGTTTTTTTCAAAAAATATATGATATTATAGATTTATATAAATGATATATGATATTTTTTTCTCAAAATATCTAGATATTCATTGTTGATTTGTATAAAAAACTGATGGGGGTTTTTTCCGTGTTTAAAAAAGATAAAGATTTTTTAGAGATAGAGAGTGAGGTTACAGGTGAAACGAGTTATCTTGAAGAGGATGTTTATGTCCCTGAAGAGATAGTTAAAAATAAAAGTTTAATTCGTATGGATATGAATATTGTTCAGTTCCCTATTTTTAGTAAAAATGCTAAAAGAAAGAAGAATGAGGTTACAACTTATTATTTTAATAAGAATAGAGATACTTTTATAATAGTAAAACCTCCTCAAGGAGAATTGATACCTGGAGAAGGGGAAGAAAAAATATTTATAGCTCTTATGAAAATTATGAAGGATAAGGGGATGCAGCAGGAGTTTTATGTAACTGCAGGTGAGATAAAAGACGCTGCAAAAATGACTTCGAATAGTTACATAACAGATATAAAAAAAGCGTTGTTTAGATTATCTGATACAATATATTATTTTAAGAATACTTTATATTCAAATGAACTGACAACAATAATAAAAGAAAAAATAAACACTCCAATATTAACATTTAGTTCATTGTCATTGACAGATACTAAAAATAGTGATTTGAAAAAAAGAGTTAACGATAAAAGAGTCAAAGAGGTTTTCTGTATAAAGATATCAGATCACTTCTATCGAAATATAGTTAAAAGAGGTTATTTAGTTTATGATTCAGAGATATTATTAGGCATTCATTCTGGAGTAGCAAGAACTCTTTACATGTTACTTGAAAAAATAAGATTTGAAAATCTTTATGTAAAAGAGTCAATTTTTGCTTTAATAAAAAAAATACCTTTGAAATATGAGAAAAAAAGTTTGCCAACAACTATTAAAACTTTAGAAAAATCATTTAATGAGTTAAAACAAAAGGATTTGATTAAGGATTTTAAATTTATAAAAGAGACTACATGGTTAGAGGCTGATGTAGAAGTTTTCTTTAGTGAAAATCACAACTCTTTAAAACAAGAGAGGTTTGAAGAGGATAACAATGAATTAAAGAATATATATAATACTTTAGCTATAAGTTACACTGAAAAAAATATAGAAGCTGAGACACCAACTTCAATTGTAACTAAAGAGATGGTTGAAGAGATAGTAAATATCTTACCTAAAAAAGCTCAAGGATTAAAATCAATTCCTAAAACAGTTTTTGATAGTATTCAAAAATATGGATATGAAAAGGTAAAAGCGGCAGCAATCTATTTGAAAAATCAAAAGAATTTAACAAGTCCAAGAGCATATTTTCTTAAAACATTGGAAAATAATTGGGCTGCAGATATAGTTATTGAAGAGTTAAAAGTAAAAGCTAAAGCATCTACAGAAGAAAGTAAACCTATTTACTCTATACCTGAAGAAAACGTTAAAAATTATGATAAAGCTGAAAAATATTTTAATAGTTTAAGTTTAGAAGAGAAAAAAGAGATAGAGAATAAATCTTATATTGAGTATATTCAAAAGTGTGGACAGGAAACTAAAATTCAGAAGTTAGCTTTTGAAAGAGGAAAAAACAAGATAATTTATGAGTATATTGATACGTATTCTTTATATTCTAATAATAAATTTGAACATATAGCAGAAGCAGAAGTTATTCATAATGAGCCTGAACCTAGATTAGAGGAAAGCAGTAAGGCTAATAGTATTTTAACAGATATTGTAAAATTTAATCAATACATAGACGAGAGTATTATGATATATGAGATTGGATTAAATCTTTCTAAAGAAAAAGTATTTGAGATTAAGAAAAATATTTTATTAGAGTTAACAGGGAAATTTATTTTAAAAGAGTTATCATTAGATGAGATAAATAAATCTATTGCAAAAAATTTAAAATAATATTTAAATAAAAAAGAGAAACTAAGGTTTCTCTTTTTTGTTACTTACGAATTCTATTTGAGAGTGATTAATTATCCTTGGCTTAGGATATGTTATCTCTTCTTTTTGTTTATAGGAACTTACTTTAGTATAAAGTGTATGGGTATTATTAACTGCCAAAAGTGTACCAAGTAAATTAAAAACTGCATAAATTAATTTGTATACTTTTGTGTTATTTGCCCACATGATTAAGCCTCTGGATCATCAGGTGCATTTAACATGAAGTAATTAAATGCCATAAGTTCAGCTTTTTCTATCTCAATTCTATCTAAAGAATTTTGAGATATTTTAATTTCTTTTTCAATTTGATCTTTCCATTCAGAAAAAGATCCGTACGGATTTCCAGTTGGTAATGGTTCACCATCGTTTTGTAATTGTTCAATGTAAGAAAATGCAGCTTTATCATCGGCTAACTCTTTTAAGTATGCAACTTCTCTTTCGATGCTTTTTTCTGTTTTAGCGATAACACCCTCAATTGCTATTTTTGCTCCAATCACTGTCATAGACATAAATATCGACCTCCATTTTTTTATATTAAGGGGATCTAATACGGGGATATTAGAAATGACCCTATAAATATTTTGGTAAAAAAATTTATCTTTTTTTAATGTTATCGGTCTGTATATGATTTTATCATATCGTTAATTAGGGACGATCTTGTTTTCTTTTTTTCTTTAGCTAGTTCATCAATTTTTGTTAAGAGAAATCTTGATATTCTAATACTTATAATAGGTTTAAAATGATTATTATTTTTGTTTTTCAATATTACCCCCTAAAATATTTTATTTAAGAACTTGCTTTTGTTAATACAGTATACTCTTCAAAATATTGGAAGTCAATAGAATATATAGTTTTGTATTACACTATTTTCTTAACCAGGACATTCTTTAAAATAAATTTGATTTTATATATTTTTAGTTGTATATAATAATTAATAATTATCATCTATTAATTTTAAGGGAGGGATTCATGCATTATTTTCATGAAGATTTAGCAAAAGAAATTGGAATCAATGAGGCAATCTTTTTACAAAACGTGTATTATCTTTCTAAGAAAAAGTTAGTTAAAGAAACTATTAATAACACTTTAGATGTTTGGATTATCATGTCAGGAACTACAATAAAAAAATATCAAGGATATTTTACTGCATCACAGATTAAAACATTTACTAAAAATTTAATAGAATCAGACCTTTTAAAAAAAGAGCAAAGATGTCTACATGGAAATAATTCTCTTTCTTATACTCTTACAGATAGGGGATGGATTGTTATGCTTTATCTTGAAAAAAAATGTGAACGGAAAAAATTTCAAAATAGTTTACTTGAATTTAATCAGTGCTTTTGGTCAAATATTTTAGAACTCTGGCTAAAAGAAGTAGATAACTTATCAAATTCAACAAATCCCTGGTTAATTTTAGTAAAGCATAAGCAGGAATTAGCTAATATAATAATAGAATATAGAACCTTAATAGAACAAGATAGAAAAATAGAAAAAATGGCTCATGAAAATTTTGAAAATTCTATTAAGAGAATTGAGATAATTATTTCTAAAAATTTAGTTTTAAAAAAACGGATTGAAAAAACTTTTAAAGAAGTAAAAAATTATTTAAATGAAATTATTATTCCTGCTGTAGAAAAACATGGGGGATTAAAGGCTATAAAAGCTTTTGAAAAAATGTCAGAGGAATTTTTACCGACTTCTAGTCCTGTTTCTAATTTTTATATAAATATTTCTGAATTAAACTTTTGAAAAAATAATAATTAATTAAAATAACTTTTGAAAATTGATAATCATAATCTATTAAAATTTATGTTATAATATATTAAAAATAAAAAATATATTTAAAATTTAATTTAAAGTAGAAAATAATTTTATGTTTTAATAAAAATTATGGAAGGAGAGATAGAGTGACTTTAAAAAATATAGAGTATGAAATTTTAAAAGAATATGATATTCCAGTTGAAAAAAGAATAGAAAATTGGGAAGTTGGTATTGGTTTAAATGAAGTAGATGGATTAAATCCATCAAAATATTTAATTGAGTTAACTAAAGATTCTATAGAGGGACGAAAAACCTTTGATGAGATAGAAAAAGAGTTAAAAAATTATTATAATAAGCAGTCTAAAGACTCTATCAATTATTCTGAGATGGAATGTGATCTAGTATCTACTAGAATTGCTAAAATGTTAGAGGATAGAACTTTTGTATTTAGTCCTATTCAACTTAAAAGTATTCACAGAAAGCTTTTTTCAGAACTTTTATTGGATGAAAGGGATAATAGTATTGGAGAGTATAGAAGGTACAATATTTCTAAAAAAGAACCAATATTAAACGGTGATACTGTTATTTATGGTGAATATACAACAATTGATGAGTTTTTAAAATATGATTTTGAAAATGAAAGTGGGAAAAATTATGCTGAGATGAGTTTAGAAAAACAAATAAAAAATTTGGTTAAATTTACATCGGCAATTTGGCAAATTCATCCATTTGTAGAAGGAAATACAAGAACAGTTGCAGTGTTTATTCAAAAATATCTTTTGAGTATGGGGTATGATGTGAACAATGATCTTTTTAAAGAGAATTCAGTATATTTTAGAAATGCACTTGTGGCTTCAAATTATAGCAATATTCCCAAGAGAATATCTCCAAATTTTTCATATTTAGAGCAATTCTTTTTAAAACTTTTGTACAAAAGAGATATTGAATTAGAGAAAATTCAAATTTTTAAGTAGAGATAGAAATGGAAGTAGAGATAGGTAGTGATTAACTTATCTCTATTTTTATAATATAGTAAGACTGGAATTTTAGCAATAGCCTATATAAATAAGCATTATATATTAGCAAATGCCATGCTAAACAATAACTACTTAAAAGAAAGTTTTATAGAAAAAACTCTTGTTAACGGAGTAATGAAATCAGAGGATGAGGATAACTTTTGGGTTGAATCAAATTATTTTACTCCAAAAGAGATTGAGGAGTTTGTTGATAAAATTGGGTTTGAAAAAGTCTCGAACATCGCTACTGATGGTATAGGTAGGTTATTTAGTGAGAAAGTTAATAGTTTTTCAGAAAAAGAGTTTGAGATATTTAAAGGTTATCATTTAGCTTCATGTGAAGATGAATCTTTATTAGGATATAGTAATCACGGGCTTTATATTGTAAAAAAATTTTAATTAACAGAGAGAATAATTCTAATGGGGGACTAACATGAATATATATCTAAAAAAAATTGATAAAAATAATTATAAAGAATGTATTAATTTAAAGTTAACTTTAGAGCAAGAAAAATATATTTCATCTAATTTATTATCTTTAGTACAAACAGCATATGAAGATGATTTCTATTCTTTAGGTATTTATAATAATGATACGATGGTGGGTTTCATTTTATATGATTTTGATTTAAGTATTGATGGATGGTCTATGAGTAGATTTATGATTGATTATAATTATCAAAATCAAGGAATTGGAAAAAAGGCTTTAAGGGAGTTTATAAAATTTTTTAAAAATAAATATAATAATCAAAATCTTTATACAAGTGTTGAAGTTAATAATTTTGTTCCGCTTAAGTTATATGAAAAAGTTGGGTTTATAAAAGAAAAATATTTCGAATATGAAAGTGATGGAAAGATTTATAAAGAAATACTAATGATTTTAACTCTAAAAGGAGATTGATTATGAAAATTGGAATAATAAGTGCACTGGCTTTAGAGATAGAAGGAGTAAAAAGTAATCTTTCAGTAAAATCAGAAATAAATTTAGCAGGATTTAAATTTTTTGAGGCTCAATATGATAAATTAGAAATTGTAATAGCTATTTGTGATGTTGGGAAAGTTAATTCAGCAAGTTGTACTCAAATATTAATAAGTCATTTTGGAATAGATTATCTTATAAATTTGGGAGTAGCAGGAAGTATGAAAAATGATGTATTTCTTTACGATTTAATTATTTCAAAAGAATTAGTTCATTATGATGTAAGAAAATCACAAATGATTGGAAGATTTCCTTATCAGGAGACTTTTAAAGCATCTGATTTTTTAAGAAATGTAGCTATTAAAAGTGCTAATCTTATTGGGAAAAAATATCATGTTGGAAAAATTGCAACAGGTGAGTCATTTGTAACTGACCCTAAAATAAAAGAAAGAATTATTAAAGATTTTAAACCACATTGTGTTGAGATGGAAGGAGCAGCCATAGCACATGTTGCATTTATAAATAATGTTGATTTTATAGTAATCCGAAGTATTTCAGATAATGCATCAACTTCAACAAACTTAAATGACAAAATTATAGAAATGGCTTCTAAAAATATAACAATACTAATGCTTGAAATGTTAAAAGAGTTGAATTTGTTGAAATCTTAACTTAAATAATATATCCTTATAAAGGAAGTGAGCAGCCTATGATTATAAAAAATCTTTCAAAAGTTGAAGCTAAGGAGATTAGTCTTTGGAAATATATAGGAAAATATTCCGTTTATAATTATCCTTCTTGGGATAAGATGTGTGAACAAAAATGGGCTATTACAATTGATGATGTAAGAGAAATAGAATATTTTGGTTTATATAATACTTCAAATATTTTAATCGGTAACTTTAGACTTCATAATACAGGAGATTGTATTTTGGTGAGTTTAGCTTTAAATCCATCTTTATGTGGAAAAGGTCTAGGAAATGAGCTGATGAATGCAATTAAAAATCAAAGTAAAATTAAATATCCGGATATTACAAAAATTATATTAGAGGTTCGTTCTTTTAATAGAAGAGCTATAAAATGTTATCTAAAAAATGGATTTAAAATTGAAAGTATTTATATAAAAAATACCTTAACAGGAAAAGATATTTTCTTTAAGATGATTTATTATTTCATATAGATATAAGGGGGAAATTAATGAAAAAAATGAGTGAATTAATAGAGTGATATAATACAAAAGCACAAGAATTACATCCAGTAGAAATGGCTGCAATGGTTCATATTATACTTGTAGGAATACATCCATTTATTGATGGAAACGGAAGAACTTCAAGATTACTTTTAAATCTGGAGTTAATGAAAAATGGATACCCACCAATAGTTATAAAAAATGTAAATAGATTAGAGTATTATGTTGCTTTAGATAAAGCTCATACAACGGGAGAAAATTTTGATTTTATTTCTGATAAGCTAGATCGTTATATCTTTCTTTGTAATAACAATATTTAGTTTTAATAAAGCAGGTAGATTAAATTACCTGCTCAATTTTTTTGAGAAATATATCATATCGATAAGTTGATTTCCTTCTTCAAAAATTAAATGGTCATAGTTATCAATAAAAAAATTCTTTATTCTATGAGATTCTTTGAAACCACATCTCTTGTAGAAGTTAATGGTAGTAGGGGCATCTCCAGTTCCTACTATCATTGTATGATATTTATTTTTATAATATTCTAAAAGAAAGTTAACAACTTCTTTGCCATAACCTTGACCTTGAAATTGTGGATAAGTTGCAATATTTTTCAATTCACAGATTCCTTGTCCTTCATCAGTTACAACACATACAGTTTTCAAAGTATCGTTATCAAATAAAGCAAACATCTCTCCACGATTTAGATATTTGTCAATCATAGATTCTTGTTCATCCCCAAGAAGCAATAAATCTAAGCAAAATTTTTTGTTATTGTTTATTTTTTTTATCATAAATTCGCTCCTATTTTTCAAGATATTATTGTTATTATATCATTTTTTATGATTTTAATTGTATATTTTCCACCGTTTGCTAAATAAGAATAATAGGATTTAATTAAAATAAATTTATGTAAATTATTTCAAAATACATGTAATAAATTGAACATTTTGTGTATAAAAAAATAAAAAAGTAAAATTTTAAAATATAATTAAGGCAGATACCATAACGGTACTCACATTAATTCAAAAAAGAGTAAGTTGGATTTAAAGATGCCCCCCAGGTTCTTTCTATCGCATCTGTACTCTTTTTTGTTTTAGTTTATTAAGAATTTTTTATTAGTAATTTTAATGCTTTATAGCAGTAGTTAATATATTCTGTCATTATGCTTTCCTTTCCACTTTTAATAATATAAATATATATTATTTCTATGGCTAGAGTATGGCGAATATAAAAATGCATTGCTTTTGAAATACTTTAGTTTTAACTTATTTAATAGAGCATGATTCTAAGTATTTTTCAGCCCATTGTTCAATCATTTCTAAAGCTGGTAAAAGAGCTAATCCCTTTTCTGTAAGTTTATATTCAACTCTAGGTGGTACCTCTGGATAAACTATTCTTTCTACAATTTTTTCCTCTTCTAAAGCTTTAAGTTGTTCGTTTAATATTTTCTGAGTAATTCCATGAATTCTTCTTTGAAGTTCTAAAAATCTAACAGGTTCATCTTTCAAATGACAAATAATTAATGCTTTCCATTTTCCACGAATAAATTCTAAACCTAAATCCAATTGACAAAAGTAGTTTTTATCTTTATAACTTAACATTTTATCTCCTTTTAATTTCAAAAAAATTTTAGTATTTATATTTTAACATCTAAATCATTAATATCAAATAATAAAATATTTTTAATATTATAAAACATTTTATTGTGCAGAAAAGCCAGTTATATTTAAATTCTTACAAAAAAGTAAGTAGTCTTACAAAAAAGTGCGTACTTGTTAAAGAAATTACAATGAAATATAATCTCGTTATAAAATAAAAGTTTAAAGGAGATTTATCATGAAAAGTATTTTTGATAAAACAAAATTAGGTAGTTTGGAAATGAAAAATAGAATAATAAGGGGAGCACTGTGGGAGGATTTAGCAGATGAAAAGGGACACTTAACTCCAGAGCTTTCAGCTATTTATGAAGAGTTAGCTCAAGGAGGAGCTGGAACTCTTATTACAGGATATGCTTTTATTACTAAAGATGAGCAACCAAACCCTGGAATGATGGGGATATATGATGATAGCTTTATACCTGAATATCAGAATTTTACAAATAAAATTCATGAGTATGGAGCTAACATAATAATGCAAATTGTTTATGGTGGATTTATGACAACATTTAATGTTGGAGAAAGAGTTATTTGGGGACCTTCAACTATGCAAAATGAGAATACAGGAACTTGGGCTAAAGAGATCACAAAGGATGAGATAAAATATTTAGTTAAAGCTTATGCTGATGCAGCATTAAGAGTTAAAAAGTCAGGATTTGATGGAGTGGAAATTCATAGTGGACACGGATATCTTCTTAGTCAATTTTTATCTCCTTATTACAATAAAAGAGATGATGAATATGGTGGTAGCATTGAAAATAGAGGAAGGATTATATTTGAAATTTTTACAGCTATGAGAGAAGCAGTGGGAAAAGATTTTCCAATTTGGATAAAATTAAACTCTGCTGATTACGTTAAAGAGGGTGGACTTACAGAAGAGGATAGTATGTATGTTGCTAAAAAACTTTCTGAGTTAGGAATTGATGCAATAGAGGTTACTGGAGGAAACGAATCTATAAAAGAGGTATCAGAAAATAATTTAGGAGCTGCTAGAACAAAAGTTGTAGTTTCTAAAGCTAATGAATCGTATTTTAAAGATTATGCTGAAAAATTAGCTGAAATGGTTGATACTCCAATAATTTTAATAGGTGGAAATAGACACATAGATGTAATGGAAGAGATTTTAAATACTAGTAAAGTGGAATACTTTTCAATGTCTAGACCATTAACTTGTGAACCAAATTTAGTAAATATTTGGATGTCAGGAGATTTAAAAAAGCCAAAATGTGTATCGTGTAATAAGTGTTATTTTACACCAGGAAAGAGATGTATTTTTAATTTGAAAAAATAATTAAGTAATATGGAGGAGATATGAATCCAATTTTTTATAGAAGAAGTATTAGAAATTTTTTAGATAAAGATATTGAATGCGAAAAAATAGAAAGAGTTTTAAGAGCTGCAATGCAAGCGCCGTCAGCACATAATTTTAAACCTTGGGAGTTTATTGTTGTTGAAAGTGAAGAGAAAAAAGATGATATTTCAAAAATGAGTCCTCATGCTACTCCTGCTGGGAAATCAAAAGTTTCTATAGTTGTTTTAGGAAATACAAAGTTAGTAGAAAAAGATAGTATGTGGTTAGAGCAAGATTTAAGTGCAGCTATTCAAAATATGTTGCTACAAATTGTAGAGGAGGGATTAGGAGGAGTTTGGCTTGGTTTTTATCCTGAAATGGAAAGAGTGAATAAAATGAAGAGATATTTTAACCTACCAGAACATATAATTCCTTTTGGTGTAGTAGCTTTTGGATATTCCAATGAGGAAAATAAATTTGTAGATAGATATGATGAGACAAAAG
This sequence comes from uncultured Cetobacterium sp., assembly GCF_947038635.1. GTDB lineage: Bacteria > Fusobacteriota > Fusobacteriia > Fusobacteriales > Fusobacteriaceae > Cetobacterium_A. The sequence continues at coordinate 10,605 of NZ_CAMQXC010000067.1, forward strand.
TTTATTGTGAAAACTACAATTGGGAAGAGTTAATATAAATAATAAATATATAGTGAACTACCCTTAAAGATAAGGCTTCGTAGGTGATATCTGACCTATGTCAGGTATATTTAATCACGTTTAACAGGTAGTTTCGATTCTGATATATACTTAATAGTTTAGTAGAGTTCCACTAATCTCACCAATACTTATACTTTTTTTAGGTCTCTATCTATTCAGAGCTACTAATGAAGATAACTTTAATCTTAATAGGACAATAAGAAAACAAGGAAACAAAAGGGTTCTTTGGATTAAATCCAATAGATATATAACACTTCAGAAAAAATTGAAGGAGCTATATAGAAAACAAGCAGATGTGAGAAAATATCAGCATGAAAAATTAGCTAACGAAGTAATCTCTTTAGGGGATGATTTTTATGTGGAAAAAATGAATTTTTCAGGACTACAAAGAAGAGCAAAAAAGAGTGAAACAAATGAACAAGGGAAGTTTAAAAGAAAAAAAAGATTTGGAAAATCGTTAGGAAATAAAGCTCCAAGTATGTTTTTGAATATCTTAGAAAGAAAACTTTTGACAGTAAATTTGACTTTAAAAAAAATAGATACATGGAGTGTAAAAGCCAGTCAGTATAATCATATAGAAGATAGTTATAAAAAGAAAAAATTAAGTGCCAGATGGAGTATGATAGAAGGAAATAAAGTACAAAGAGATATGTATTCAGCATTTTTAATCATGAACGTGAGTGAAGATTTAAAATCAGTAGATAAAAATAGATGCAAAGAAACATATAGGAATTTTTTAAAGCTACACAATGAAGAGATAAAAAGACTAGTAGGTAATAAAAATTTAAGTAGTATAGGTATATAAAGTTAAAAAAATTAAAATAAAAACGTCTTGAATCGGGCGTAATACTATCGTTAATTTGTTCAATAGAACAATTGATAGTGAAAGTCTAAAAGAAAAAATATAGTGCATTTCATCTTTCGAGAGAAATGAGAATATTTGTTATTTTAGAACCCCCTGCCTTTAGGCATGGGTAGGTTCAGTCCTTCTATTTTTGATTAAAAATAGAAAAATAATACTCTTAGAAGTACTTAATCTTTTTCTATAAGAGCTATCTTTTAAAAAATTTATTTTTGTAAAA
>NZ_CAMQXC010000068.1 GCF_947038635.1 uncultured Cetobacterium sp.
CATTTTAAGAGCGGAAAAAAAATTAGGAAGAGCTCTAGGCAGTTTTAGTTTTAAAAAAATTTGCAATTTACTTGCTTTAAGGCTTTTAAAATAATTAATTTCATCTTTTTCTACATTTTGTAAACCATTATATATAGTTATTGTAACAGGGAAAAAAGATATAATTACAGCGACTATAACTTTACTCCAAATAGAGTAACCAAACCATAAGATAAAAATCGGAGCTAGAGCAGTAATCGGAATAGTTTGGCTAGTTATAATTAAAGGATGAATACAACTGTATACTATGTGACTAAAATCCATAGAAATAGCTAAAAATATTCCTAATAAAATAGTTAATATTAAAGAAGTAACAGCGATGTTAAGTGTAGCGGGTAGATGCGTAAAGAAAAGACTTTCTTTAAGAATCCAAACTTTTTTTAATATATTTAATGGAGTAGGAAGAATATAACCTTTATTAATATATCTTCCTAGAATCTCCCATAGTATAAAAAATGAAAAAAGAGAGATGATAGAAAAATTAATTTTTTTCATAAAAGTTATCTCCTTTGATAATAGAAAGAATCTCTTTTTTCAGTTGTATTTTTTTTTCAAGAGTTATATTTTCAGGAACTAAAAACTCTTTAAATTTCGAAAGAGGTTTTTTTGAGCAAACAAAAATTCTATGAGATAAAAAGATTGCTTCATCAATATCATGAGTAATAAAAATCATACTTTTTTTAAGTGTTGCTATAAGATTTAAAAGCCAATTTTGTAAATCCTCTCTAGTTATAGCATCTAAAGCTGAAAAAGGTTCATCTAAAAGAAGTAAATCTCCACCGCTCATTAATGTACGAATAAGTGAGATACGCTGTTTCATTCCTCCAGAAAGTTCTTTAGGATAATTATTTGAATATTCTAATAGATTGAAACGTTTCAAGAGAGAAACAGCTTTTTCTTTTTCTATCTTTTTATTTCCTTTTTTAATTTCAATTGGTAAAAGTATATTTTCTAAAATAGTTCTCCATGGTAAAAGTGTATTTGATTGTGGCATATAAGATACACTTTTTGATTGAACAGTACCATTAAAATTTTTTTCAATTCCTGCTAATATTTTTATAATTGTTGATTTTCCACATCCACTTCCGCCTACTATACTAATTAATTCATTGTGTTTTATATTAAAAGAAAGGTTATCTAAAATAAAGTTGTGATTATCATATTTAAAAGTTAAATTTTTTACTTCAAGCATATTCATTTTAAAAAGACCCCTTATAAGACATATCCCAGAATTTATACTCATAGATGCTACAATTAATAAAAATTGTTTTTAAATGTTCTTTTTCTTCTTTTGAAATATTTTGACAATATTTTTCAACAAGTTCAATATTCCAATTAGTTAACTCTTTATATCTAGAAGAGGAGTAACATTCAATCCACTCACCGTAAAACTTATCATTAGAACCATAAAGTTCTTTTAACTTTAATCCAATCATTTCGTAACTCCACATACAAGAAAGAGCAGCGACAGCAACTTCTTTTATATCGCCACAATGGGCTACTGAAAGCATATAACTAGTATATGAAGTATTATCAAGAGTTGGTTTTTGTGACGCAATATCTAATTCAGTAATTCCTAATTTTTTCATATAAACTCTGTGTATTCCCATTTCAGAATTTAGAATTCCATCTGTAAGTGCAGCAAATTTTTTCATATCACTTTCATTTTTACTTTTTATAACACCCAATGCAAAAAGTTTTGCGTAATCAAGAAGGTAGATATAATCTTGAATAATATAAAATTTAAATTTATCTTTTTCTAGAGATCCCTCACCGATTCCTTTAACAAATGGATGCGTGTAGTAACTATCCCAAATCTCTTTTGCACTTTTGTATAACTCTTTTGAAAACATAAAAAACCTCCTGTTAAAATTTATATAAATAAAAAAAGCTATCTTCCAAAAAATAGGAAAATAGCTTTATATACACAATTATAAAATAAAAGTGATAATTAACTACTTCCCTACGCTAGTATTAACTAGATCAGGTTCTAAGGGTAAGTCTCAGCCAAAAGGCACCCCTAGTAGTTTAAAATATTATTTAATTATTAGAATGGGAATTCATCCTCATCAAAAGATGATCCACCAAAGTCATCATTAGAAGACTGCTCAGCAACTTTAGGTGCTGAGTAAGATGGCGTTGGAGCAAAATCAGACGGTGCAGATGATTCTCCTCTACCTTCAACAAACTCCATACTTTCAACAAGTACGTCATAACTTGTTCTTTTTTCTCCGTTTACCTCGTATCTATTCATTTGAAGTCTACCATTAACAGCAACTTTTCTACCTTTTCTTAAGTATTCACCGATAAGTTCAGCTGTTTTTCCAAAAGCAACACAGTTAATAAAGTCAGCTTCTCCTTTAGAAAAAGGTCTGTCAACTGCTAAACTAAATCTTGAGTATGCTTTTCCGCTTTGACCAAATTTAAGTTCAGGATCTCTAGTTAAACGTCCAATTAATACAACTAGATTCATAAATACCTCCTATATTTTAGTTTATACACAAAGATTATAACAGAAAAATAAAAAAAATAATATTTATTTATAAAATAATTTTTTTAACTAAGGTATTGAATATGGTATAATATTATGAAAAATGTAAATCGTAGAAAGGGGAAAAAATGAAAAAAGCAGTTTTATTAGATGTAAGTGCAATAATGTATAGAGCTTTTTATGGAAATTTAAATTTTAGAACTAAAAATGAACCAACAGGAGCAGTATATGGATTTGTTAATACTCTTATAAGTATTATAAATCAATTAAATCCTGATTATATAGGAGCTGCTTTTGATGTGAAAAGAGCTACTTTAAAAAGAAGTGAAATATATAAGGAGTATAAAGCTCAAAGAGATGCAGCACCGGAGGATTTAGTAGCTCAAATACCTAGAATAGAAGAACTTTTAGATTGTTTTGGAATAAAGAAATTTAAAATAGATGGATATGAGGCTGACGATGTATTGGGAAGTTTGGCTAAAGAGTTAGGAGCTAAAGATATTGAATCTTATATAATAACAGGAGATAAAGATTTATCTCAAATTTTAGATTCACATGTGAATATCGCTCTTTTAGGAAAAGGTGATGGTGGAGGATTAAAAATACTATCTACTGAAGAGGATGTTATTGAACAACTAGGAGTAAAGCCGAAAATGATTCCAGATTTATTTGGATTAATTGGAGATACAAGTGATGGAATTCCAGGGGTAAGAAAAATTGGTTCTAAAAAGGCTATTCCAATGTTAGAAAAATATGGAAATTTAGAAGGAATTTATGAAAATATAGATTCTTTGACTGAGCTTCCTGGAATAGGAAAATCTTTAGTAAATAATTTGATTGAAGATAAAGAATTAGCTTTTATAAGTCGTGAATTAGCAACAATTGAATTATTAAATTTAGGTGTAAAAGAAGAGGAGTTAGAATATAAAAAAGATAATAAAAAACTTTTAGAACTTTTTAAGACGTTAGAATTTAAATCTCTAATAAAAAAGATGAATTTAGAAGATGGAGAAAGTCAAGTTATAGCTCAACCAGTTTCACAAAATGGAATGCAACTTGGACTATTTAGTTTTCAAGGAACACCTGAAATTTATGAAGAAAAAGGATTTTTTATATTAGAAGGATCTAAAATAAAAGAAAGTTTAAATTCAGATAGTGAAATAGCTATTTATTGGGGAGAAAAAGGTGTAGCAGTATCTTTAAAAAATAAAGATTACTTTTTACCACTGAAAGATGAAGAGAGTAAAAAATATTTTAAGGAAGTTTTAAACTCTAATAATAAATTTATATCATATGGATTTAAAAACTTTTTAAGACATGGATATTTTGTAAAAAATATGGATTTTGACACAATGTTAGCTTATCATTTATTGACATCTCAAACTAGAGAAGAGATTGAAGTAATGTTAAAAAATGTTATCGAAGAAGATGTGGAAAAATATAGCGAAGTTTTTGGAAAAACAAAAATAGAAGATATATCTGCTGAAGATTATGGAAAGTTTCTTACAAAAAGAACAAGAGGAATGCTTGTCGCTTATCCAGAGCTTGTAAAAGAGTTAGAAAATAATAATTTATATAATGTTTTAAAAGAAACAGAGATGCCTTTGATTAGAGTACTAGCTGATATGGAAATTGAAGGGATAAAGATATCGCCAGAATATTTCTCTAAATATAGTTTAGAGCTAGAAAGTAGAATAGATGAGTTAACAAAAAAAATATATGAAGAAGCAGAAGGGGAATTTAATATCAATTCTCCAAAGCAATTAGGTGAGGTTTTATTCATTAATTTAAATATTCCACCAGTGAAAAAAACCAAAACAGGATTTTCAACTGACAGTGAGGTTTTAGAAAAACTAGCTGAACAGGGATATGAAATAGCTAAATCTATTTTAGAGTTTAGAAAATTAAGTAAATTAAAATCAACTTATGTGGATCCTCTTCCTAAAATGGCTGATGAAAATGATAGATTACATACAACTTTTAATCAAACAGGTACAGCAACAGGAAGATTATCATCATCAGATCCAAATCTTCAAAATATTCCAGTAAGAACTGAAGAAGGAATGAAAATAAGAGCAGGATTTATAGCTAAAGATGGTTCTGTTTTACTGGGGATAGATTATTCTCAAATAGAACTGAGAGTTTTAGCTGAAATATCACAAGATACAAACTTAATAGAAGCATACTCTGAGAATTTAGATTTACATAGTTTAACGGCTAGAAAAATTTTCGATTTATCAGAAGATGCTTTAGTAACAAGAGAGCAAAGAGATGCTGCTAAAACAGTAAACTTTAGTATAATATATGGTAAGACAGCTTTTGGATTATCTCAAGAATTAAAAATAACACCAAAAGAAGCTTCAGATTATATAACAAGATATTTTGAACAGTACCCAGCAGTTAAACATTTAGAAAAAGAGATAATTGAATATGCTGAAGAACATGGATATGTTGAGACATATTTTAAGAGAAAAAGAATAATAGAAGGAATCAACTCGAAAAATAGAGTTATAAAAAATCAAGCAGAAAGAATGGCTGTAAATACGGTGATTCAAGGAACTGCTGCTGAAGTTTTAAAAAAGGTTATGATAAATTTATATGATTTATTAAAAGATAAGAAAGATATACATATGTTACTTCAAGTTCATGACGAATTGATATTTGAAGTAGAAAAAGAAAAGGCTTTAGAATATAAAGAAAAAATAGAAAAGATAATGAGAGAAAGTATTCAATTTTCTAAAGTTAAATTAGAAGTAAATAGCTCTATAGGACAAAATTGGGCTGAAACAAAGTAGGAGGAGAAAGTGTCGTATACTTATAAAGTTAAAAATGAAATACTTCATCGTTGCGACTTGAATGAAGATGAAAAATACGCCGAGATAAGAGCGATACTCTTATTAAAACACGCTATTAATCAAAACAGCATAGAGCTGAAATTAGAAAATAAAGAGATAGCAGAAAGAATTTATTTTATGCTAAAAGAGTTAACAAACTTAAAAATTTTTATAAAATTTTCTAAAAGTAAAAAATTTGGAGAACATAATACCTATGTAATAAGTATTCCATCACAACCTGGAATAAAAAAATTTATTGAAAATTTAGAAAAATATTCATCTAAAGTAGATGAAGTGAGTGAAGAGGTTGAAAAAGGATTTATAAGAGGAATGTTTTTAGGTTGCGGTTATATAAAATCGCCTGAAAAAGAGTATGCTTTAGACTTTTTTGTTGATAGCGATGAATTAGCAGATGAATTGTATAATCTCTTAGTGAAACTTGAAAAAAAAGTTTATAAAACAATAAAAAGAAATAAGCCGCTTGTATATATGAGAAATGCAGAGGATATTATGGATATAATAGTTTTAATCGGTTCGATGAAAGAGTTTTATAACTATGAAGAAACAACGATGATAAAAGATTTAAAAAATAAAACTATTAGAGAGATGAACTGGGAAGTTGCCAATGAAACTAAAACTTTGGATACAGCTAGAAAACAAGTAAAAATGATAAACTATATTGGATATAAAATTGGACTAAATGAATTGAGTCCGGTTTTAGAGGAGATAGCATTTTTAAGATTGGAAAATCCAGAGGCATCATTACAAGAGTTAGCAGAGATGATAGGAATATCTAAATCAGGAATCAGAAATAGATTTAGACGGTTAGAAGAGATACATAATGAACTTTTAGAAAAAGAAAGGGAAGCATAAGGGGAGTACAATGAAAATAATAGAGGATATTTTGCTAACTAAAGAAAACTTTGAAAATACATACGTAGCTATAGGTGCCTTTGATGGAATTCATATGGGACACAGAGAATTAATTTCTCAAGCTGTAAAAAAAGCAAAAGAAACTGGTGGAAAATCAGTTGTTTTTACTTTTTTAAATCATCCGATGGAAGTAACCAATAGAGTAAAAGCACCTAAATTAATTAGCTCTTTAGAAGAGAAAATTCATATAATAGAATCTTTAGGAGTAGATTATTTAATACTTCAACCATTTACCCAAGAGTTTTCTAATCTGTCTCCTCAAATATTTGTAGAAAGAGTTTTAGCAGAGTTGTTAAGAGCAAAGGAGATATACGTAGGATTTAACTTTTCTTTTGGAAAAGGAGGAAAAGGAACAGTTGAAAATTTAAGACAATTGGGAAAGCAACATAAAATTTTTGTAAATATAATAGAGCCTGTAAAAATTAAAGAGCAAGTTATAAGTTCAACATTTATAAGAGAGATGTTAGCAACGGGGAATTTAGATATAGCTAATAGATGCTTGGGACAACCATTTTTAATTATTGGTGAGGTTGTTCATGGAAGAAAGTTAGGAAGAATAATGGGGTTTCCTACAGCAAATTTGAAAATATTAAATAAGATATATCCTCCTTTTGGTATATATGGAGGAAGAGTTAAAATAGAAGGTGAACAAAATTGGTGGCATGCAGTCGTTAATATAGGGAAAAATCCAACGTTGAAACCTGATGAAAGAAGCATTGAGGTTCATATATTAGATTTTGATAAAGATATATATGGAAAAAGAATATATGTTTCTTTAATAGAGTTTTTAAGACAAGAAAAAAAATTTAATTCAATGGATGAATTAAAAGAAACAATAAAAAATGATGTTTTAAATTGGAAAGAAAAGGTAAGGGTAAAAGCAGATGGAGATTGTATTAAAAATAGATAACTTTGAAGGCCCTTTAGATCTTTTACTACATCTTATAGAAAAGAAGAAAATGAAAATATCTGAAATAAAAATATCTCAGATAATAGATGAATATCTTCAATTTATAGAGAAAGCACAAAGTGATAGTTTAAGTGTAAAGGTAGAGTTTTTAGAAATTGCATCGGAACTATTAGAGATAAAAGCAGTATCTATATTAAGTGTTGAAAAGGAAGAGGAGAAAGAAAAGGATTTAAAAAGAAGATTAGAGGATTATAAAGTATTTAAAGAAGTTGCTGGAGTAATATCAAGTATTGAATGTGAATACAACATCTCTTATACTAGAAAAGAGGGAAGAAAAATAACTAAAAATATTCCTAAGGAGTTTGATTTAACTAGTTTAAAACTTCAAGACATGTTTAATAGTTATGTAAAGTATTTACCAAAAGATGAGGAATATCTAGAAATTGAGGTTGAAAAAAGATATTCTTTAAAAGAGGAAATGGATAGAATAAAAGTTATTCTTTATTCTTCAGAAAAGGTTGTACTAGAGCTTTTTAGACGAGCAGAAAACAGAACTCATTTAGTATATATATTTTTAGCAATCTTAGATTTATATAGAGATGGGGTTATATTAATAGAGGGTGAAGGTAACTTAAAGCTCTTTAGGAGGGATTAAGTGGAATACAATTATAAGATATACACACCGGAAAAATATGCGAGTAGCATGAGTAAAGTAGCTTTGAATAAATATTTAGAAAATAATTTGAAAGAGGATATATTAAATATAAAAGTAATAGATATATCATGTGGCTCTGGAAATCTTTTATTGGCAATATTAGAGGAATTGCTAAAAATTTCAAAGGAAATTTTTGGAGAATATAAATATAGTGAAAATTGGATAACAGGATTTGATGTAGATTTAAATGCATTAAAATTATTAGAAAAAAGAGCCGAGGCTCTTTTCTTTAAATATGGAGTATTTGGAAAATTAAATCTGAAAGAGTGTGATTCATTATATGAAAAAATAGAAGAAAAATATGATATAGTAATAGGGAATCCACCATATTTAGGAGAAAAAAATCATAAAGAAATTTTTCATACAATAAAAGAAACTGATTTTGGAAAAAAATATTATAAACCTAAAATGGATTATTTTTATTTTTTTATAGATAAGGGAATTGATATATTAAAAGATAACGGCATTCTAGTGTATTTAACAACTAATTATTGGTTAAAAGCTGATAGTGCAGAGGGAATAAGAGAAAAAATGAAACAAGAAGGTAGTTTTTTTCGATTAGAAAACTACAGTTATTCGATTTTTAAAGATGCGATAGGTCAACACAATATAATTTTTTACTGGCAAAAAAATAGAGAGAATTTAAAAATATCCGTAAATGATGATGGTATTGAGTATTTTATTGAAAAAGAAAATATTTTTACAGAAGAGCACAGTAAAATTGCGTTAATTCCTCCATTTTGGAAAGAAAATATAAAAAAAATTAGAGATAAAAGTAATGTAATATTAGGAGAGCTTGTAAATATCAATCAAGGAATTGTAAGTGGTGCCGATAAAGTTTTTGTTTTTGATGAATATAAAGAGGAGTTTAAAAAATATTTAAAACCTTTTTATAAAAATAGAGATATAGGAAAATATGAAATATCAAAAAAACCACCATTTTGGATTATGTATTTAAATAGTAAATCTAAATTAGATGATGTAGTTACAAATTATTTATTAGATTATAAAAGTAAACTTTCTACGAGAAGAGAGGTTCTAAACAATAGAATAAACTGGTGGGAGTTGCAGTGGGCAAGAGATGAAGATATTTTTTTGAAACCTAAAATTATAGTTAGACAAAGATGTAAAACTAATAACTTTGCTTATACAGAAAAAGAGTTTTATGGAAGTGCGGATATATATTATTTAACTGCAAAAACAGATGAAGTTAATCTATATTATATTTTGGGATATTTAAATTCTAAAATTTTCTTTTCATGGTTTAATTATATAGGAAAGAAAAAAGGGAAAAATTTAGAGTTTTATTCAACTCCTTTAAAAGAATCACCATTATATTATCCAATGGATAAGGATGAGATAAAATATATTGAAGATCTTGTAAAGAAACAGCTTGAAAATTATAGTGAGAATATTCAAGATGAAATTGATAATTATTTTAGTAAAATAATGGGCATAAAAAATATGAGTGAAGAGAATTAATTCTTCACTCACTTTTTTTTTGTTTTATAATAAATATTATAAAGCTTTTATATCGTTTGCTATAAATTGAGCTTTAGCACCAAATATAGCTTGAACTCCATTTTGTCCAACTTTTAAAACTCCAGAAGCTCCAAGTCTTTTTAATTCTGCATCATTTACAAGAGCAGTATCTTTAACTTCAAGTCTTAATCTAGTGATACAAGCATCAACAGAGATAACATTTTCTTTTCCTCCTAAAGCAGCAAGAACTAGAGTAGCTAATTCACTACCTTCAGCTTTAGGTTGATCATCAACTTCAGCTCCAACCTCTCTTCCAGGAGTAGCTAAGTTGAATTTTCTAATAAAGAATCTAAATCCAAAGTAATAAACAACAGAGAATCCTAAACCTACAACAATAACCATTGGCCAGTTAGTTTCAAACCCTTCAGTTCCAGGAAGAACACCGAACATAATATAGTCGATAACTCCACCTGAGAATGTCATACCAATTCTAACACCAAACATATTCATTAGCATAAATGATAATCCAGCAAAAATACAGTGAATTCCATATAATATAGGTGCAACGAATAAGAAAGAGAACTCTAAAGGCTCAGTTATTCCTGTTAAGAAAGAAGTAAGAGCAGCAGAGAATAAAATTCCAGCAGCCATTTTTTTATTTTCAGTTCTTGCTTCATGATACATTGCAAGAGCAGCAGCAGGTAATCCAAACATCATGAATGGGAACTTACCAGTTAAGAATTTACCAGCTCCAGAGTAAGTAGCTGATGAGAATGAGTGAACTCCATCTTTTAACATTGCAAACCAGATAGCTTGGTCTCCATTAACGATTTGTCCAGCATTATTTGTGTACTCTCCAAATTGGTACCAGAAAGGAGCATAGAAAATATGGTGTAATCCAAATGGGATTAAAGCTCTTTCTGTAATTCCAAATAATAATGTAGAAATATTAGTGTTTGTTTCGTTAGCTAAATAAGATAATTGAGCAAGTCCTGCTTGAACAGGTTGCCAAATGTATGGCATAGCTAAACCAACTAAGAAAGCAAGAACAGCAGTCATAATAGGAACTAGTCTTTTTCCTGCAAAGAAACCTAAGAAAGCTGGTAACTCTGTTTTATAGAATTTCTTGTAACAAATAGCTGCGATAATACCAGCAATAAGTCCTCCGAAAACTCCAGTTTGAAGAGTAGGTATTCCTAAAACCTCTGCGAAAGCAGGATTTCCAGCAGCAATACCGTTAGCAGCATCTGTAAGTGTTCCCATAGTAGTATTCATAATTAAAAGTGCAACAATAGCAGCAAGAGCAGCAATACCGTCTCCACCAACTAAACCAATAGCAGCTCCAACAGCGAATAGAAGTGGTAAATTACCAAATATTATTCCTCCGGCTTGTTCCATTAAAGGTATACCTAACTTATTTCCAGCAGCAAGGAATATACCAGCAGCTGGTAAAATCGCAACCGGTGTCATCAAAGCTTTACCGATTTTTTGAACTTCAGCAAATATTTTCATAAAACTCCTCCATAAGATTGATAATAAAGAATATTTAATTCACTAAAAGAATACATTTTATTTTGAAAAAAGTCAAGAAAATTATCAAAATAAATGAGCCTTTTTTTTACGCATTATTTGTGTTATAATTTAACAAAAGATTTAAAAAGGGGGTAAAAATATCTATGGAAACAGATAAAAAAAATAAAAAATATAAGATACTTGAACCCTTTTTTAAGAAGGAGAAAAAATTAAGAGAGATAGAAAAAGAGACTCAAATCTCTTATGCCACTTTAAAAAGATGGGTAAGTCAATATAAAGATTCAGGAGAAAAAGGATTAGTAAAAAAAACTCGAGTAGATAAAAATACCTTTAAAAAAGTAAATGAAGATGTAATGGAACATTTGAAAGCTTTATATAAAGAATATCACGCACTACCGGTAACTAAATTATATGAAAAAGCTAAAAATACCCTCAGTTCCTATAATAGTATGATAAGTTATCCAACTTTTTTTAGAATAATAAATAATTTAGACGAGAATATTAAACAAAATTCGATAAAATCTGTAAAAAAAGATAAAGTATATGAATATGCTATTATACAAAAAGCTATACCGATTCCTTTTTTCAACAATAAAAATAAAATTTTTTATTTAACTATTTTTTATAATAAAGAAAATTATAAAATAATAA
>NZ_CAMQXC010000069.1 GCF_947038635.1 uncultured Cetobacterium sp.
ACTAATTTTGCTCCCTCTCTACTTTCCATAGCTACATTTTGTACTGTTAGAAGTTGATCTATATCCCAAACTTCATTTTTTTCATTTTTTTCTAATATTTCATAAATTAATTTTATCGCTAATCCTTCATTGTATAGATATTGATTTTCAAAAAACATAGTTAACCATCTATTAAATGTGTGAGCATCACATATAACATTTTCTCTTAAATAAGTTTCCATTCCATAAGAATGGTTAAAAGATCCAATTGGAAAAGCAGAATCACAAACTTGTAATATATTTAATAATTGCCAAGTTGTAATTGATTTTTCATTAATCTTAGTCATGGCTATGTCCATGGTGCCCATGACTATGCTCAATATGTCTTAAGGCTCTTTTAAATTTTAAATACTCTATATCAAAAGGACATTTTTTTTCTTTTAATGTGTTATCCAAATATTTATCATAGTGTAAATATATTTTTCCATTTTCTACTTTTATAGGTGTATGCATATTTCCTAAAAAATGTGCAATCTCTCCCATTTGATTCATATCTTTTGGAGAAATTACTAAAACTTTTTCTAAATCTGTTTCTATAAATATTATTTTAGTTCCATCATTATATAGTATCGAACCATTTTCTAATTTATCTCCACTCTCTTTTAAACTAATACCATATTCATTTCCATTTACAGATTCAACTCTTAAAATTTTCTTTTCTAAATCATCACTTTTTATAATAATTTTTTCCACTTCATAACTATCTTTATCTTTAACCTCTTTTATGTTTCCCAAAACTTTTTCAAATAACATATTCCCTCCTAAATAAATTTTATTTACAATATAAATTTCAGACGAGAGAATAATCTCTCGTCTGATTTGTTATTTAGTATAGATAATATCTTTGTGCTAATGCAAACTCTTCAAATGGATCACATGTAATTAATTCTCCATTTATTGTAACCTCATATGTTTGTGGATCAATTTTTATATCTGGTAATTCTGCATTAAATATCATATCTTTTTTTGTAAGATTTCTTAAATTTTCAACTGGTAGTACAATTTTTTCTAATCCTAATTTTTCTTTTACTCCGTGCTCATAAGCATACTTAGACACAAAAGTTATATGAGAATGATGTAGAGCTTTTCCTTTAGCTCCATACAGTTCACGAACTAATCTTGGTTCTGTTGTTGGTAAACTTGAACTTGCATCTCCCATTACTCCATAAGATATTGTTCCACATTTTAATATCATCATCGGTTTTGTTCCAAACATTTTTGGTTCCCATAAAACTAAATCAGCATATTTTCCAACCTCTACTGATCCAATATGTTTACTTATTCCTGAAACTATAGCTGGATTTATTGTATATTTAGCTACGAATCTTTTTATTCTAGTATTATCTGAATACTCACTATCTCCCTCTAATGGTCCACGTTGTTTTTTCATCTTATCAGCTAATTGCCATGTTTTCATATTTACTTCTCCAATTCTTCCCATGGCCATAGTATCTGAACTCATCATACTTATAACACCCATATCATGTAGTACATCTTCAGCTGCTATCGTTTGTTTTCTTATTCTTGAATCTGCAAAAGCTACATCTTCTGGAATTTTTGGGTCTAAGTGGTGACAAACCATTAGCATATCTAACTCTTCTGGTACACTATTTTTACCATATGGATTAGTTGGACTTGTTGATGATGGTAATACATTTAAATGACTTGCCATTACCATTATATCTGGAGCATGTCCTCCTCCAGCTCCCTCAGTATGATATGTATGTATTGTTCTTCCTGCTATTGCATTTAGTGTGTGTTCAACAAATCCACCTTCATTTAATGAATCTGTATGTATTGCAACTTGAACATCATACTTATCAGCAGCTCTTAAGGTATAGTCTATTCCAGCTTGCGTTGCACCCCAATCCTCATGAATTTTTAATCCAACGGCTCCAGCTTCTATTTGTTCCGCTATAACTCTTTCATTATCTCCAGCTCCTTTACCTAAAATTCCTATATTTATAGGTAAATCATCATGAGCTTCTAATAATCTTTCTATATGCCATGCTCCTGGTGTTGCTGTTGCAGACCGTGTTCCATCTGCAGGCCCAGTACCACCTGCAATTATAGTTGTTATTCCATTATCTAAAGCTGCATGAACTATATCAGGAGTAATTAAGTGTACGTGTGTATCTATTCCACCAGCAGTTACGATAAGTCCCTCTCCTGCAATAGATTCTGTACTTGCTCCTACAACAAAGTCTATATCATCCATTAAATCTGGATTTCCACCTTTTCCAATAGAAATTATTTTTCCATCTCTAATTCCTATGTCAGCTTTATATATTCCTGTATAATCGATTATTACAACACTATTTATTATTGTATCTACAACCAATGGATTTCCTTCTCTAGTTTCTATTGGATTTAAACCCATTCCATCTCTTAGAGTCTTTCCTCCTCCAAATTTTGATTCTTCTCCATATACAGTTAAATCTTTTTCAACTCTTGCAAACAAATTGGTATCTCCAAGTCTTATACTATCTCCTGTTGTAGGACCAAACATATCTGAATATTTTTTTCTATCCATTTCAAAACTCATAATCTGAACCTCCTAGTCTAAATATCCCTCAACTTTATTATTGAATCCAAAAACTCTTCTTCTACCACTAAAATCGATTAGTTTTACAACTTTTTTATCTCCTGGTTCAAATCTTACTGCTGTTCCTGAAGGTATATCTAATCTTTTTCCTTTAGTTTTTTCTCTATCAAATTCTAATCCACAATTTGCTTCATAAAAATGAAAATGAGATCCAACCTGTACTGCTCTATCTCCATTATTAATTACTTCTATTTCTATTGCTTCGTGCCCTTTATTACAAACTATCTTATCTTTACCTAATATATATTCACCTGGAATCATAAGTATATCCTCCTTATTTTAATTAAAAACTATTGAATTGGATTGTGTACAGTTACAAGTTTAGTTCCATCTCTAAATGTTGCTTCAACTTGAATTAAAGGAATCATCTCTGCTATTCCTTCCATTACATCCTCTTTCTTTAATAGCGTTTGTCCATAAGACATCAATTCTTCTACACTCTTTCCATCTCTTGCACCTTCTATTATTTCATCACAAATATATGCAATAGTTTCAGGGTAATTTAATTTAACTCCTCTATTTTTTCTTTTTCTTGCAACTTCAGCTGCAACACTTATCATCAACTTCTCTTTTTCTCTCGTTGTTAAATACATATATTTACCACCTCATTTAATAAATTTGAACTCTACCACATGTCAATCAACATTAGAAATCCTGGAATCCAAGCTGTCACTATCCCTTCAAAGATTGCTAACACAGGTGTAAATTTACCTAAATTTTTTTTAGGAACTGTTTCTATCCAACCTGTTAGCCATAGAACTCCCCAAAGCCACCATATGATGCTCATTTTCCAATCTGACTTTAAAGATAAATATCCGGCAGGCAATGTATTTATTGCAACAAACAAGCTGAACCATCCATAGGGAATAGGATTCAAATTAAAAATTCCATTTATAGCTACATATAAATATGTAAATGTAAATAGTAATCCAGTTGCACCACTATAATAATCTCCTCTTGTTATGGAAACAATATTTAATATTAAAGTTAATCCACCGGTAAATATATTCATTACAGATTGTGCTTTTCCATCTACATTATAAAGTCTACACATTCCATTACTAATTAAAACTATTCCTACAAACAACAGAGCTACACCTAGCATAATTTCACCTCCTCTTAATTTTAAATCTTTTGCAGGTCGTTTATGTCGCTAAGTTATACAAAATTATAGTATCTTTTCTTTTAAAATATCTATAAAAAAAATTGAGAGGGTATTAAACATATCCTCTCAAGCTAAATCTTTCTATATTTTTAAATGATCTTTTTTTTGCCCCTCATATATACTTAACTCTCCACTAAATAGATAAGCCATTGCACAAGCTACAAAAAGATATCCTGCCATATTATAACCAAATATCTCTATTCCTATTAAAAATGAAGCTAAAAATGTATTTGTAGAAGACGCAAACACAGCACAATATCCAATTGCTGCTAAAAATTCCACAGGAATTCCAAACCAAGTTCCTAATACTCCACCTAAACATGCACCTATAGCAAAAATTGGAGTAACTTCCCCCCCTTGAAACCCTATTCCTAAAGTGAAAATAGTAAAGAACATCTTTAATATCCAATCATATGAGTATAACTGCTCTTTTGAAAAAGCTATATCAATTAGATTAGTTCCTAATCCACTATATCTCCCTCCATAAACTAACCAAATTAAAAATCCTAATACTATTCCACCAAAAAATATTTTTTTCATAGGATCCAAATTTATCATATATTTATTCTTTTTAAACTTTTTTAAAAAAAATGCAAAACAATAACCAGCAACTGCAAATATAAATGTTGCCATTAAAAACATTGTTATATTCCTCATATCATTTTTTGGAAATTCCTCTATTAAAAAATGAAAATGTTTCATCTCAAAATACTCTGATACACCAAATGCTGTATATGCTGCTAAAAATGCTGGAAATAAAGCTTTATATTCAACAACACCCATATTTAAAATTTCTAAAGAAAATATTGTTGCAGCAAATGGTGTTCCGAAAAGTCCTGAAAACCCTGCAGAGATTCCTGTTGAAATAAGAATTTTTTTTAAATCATTTATATTTAACTTTATCTTTTTTTCTACATATATTGTTATTGTATTTGCCACTGTTGCTCCAATTTGTACCGCTACTCCCTCTCTACCAGCTGAACCTCCAAAAAGATGAGTAGCCCAAGTTGAAATAATAGAGAATGGAATTAATCTTTTGGGAATAATTACATTTTCCATATGGGCAGCTTCAAATACATATCCCATTCCCTTTAAAGATCCTTTTCCATATTTTTTATATAAAAATATCATTAAAACTCCTACAAAGGGTAAAAAAATAATTAACTTATTAAAATATTCCACTCGTAAATTTGCTGCTAATATCAATCCTTTTGAAAAAAATACGTCTATAAATCCCACTATTAACCCTGTTATTATTGAAAAACCTGAAAAAAATAGAGCTCTAACTATTCTGTCTTTCATATAATCCTCTCCTCTCTATTTACTTTCAGTTACATTTACATCTAAAATATTAAATGGAACATTTACACCCTCTTTATTAAACACCTCTAAAATATAAGCCATTAGCTCTCCTCTAACTTTATAATAGCCTTTTGTTGGTGTCCAAACCATAAATAATATATTTATACTTGAATCTCCATACTCCATTGTATGAATAAAGTTTTCTCTATCTTTATTTAATCCTTCATAAGTATTTGCTATATTTTCCAATATGCTAATTACCTTTTTCATATCAGAGTCGTAAGATACTGATAACATTAACTTTATACGTCTAAAAAGATTTGCATCATAGTTTATAATGTTTCCACTAATCATTACATTATTTGGAACTATAACTCTTCTTCCATCTAAACTAGTTATATATGTTGAAAATACCTCTATTTTAGCAACCTCTCCCATTACACCATTTATTTTTATGAAATTTCCTATACTGAAAGGTCTTGTAAAAAATAGTACTACTCCACCAGCTAAATTTGATAGAAACTCTTTTAAAGAGATACCTACACCTAATCCAATGGCACTAATCATAGTCGCTATTGATGCTTCACTAAAACCAAATGCCAATAATCCTATTAAAAAAAACATCACATTTAATCCCAATTTTGTAACTGATTTTGTAAATTGCTTTGTATTTATATCTTGATTAACCACTGGAATTTTATCTATATATTTATCTACTTTTTTTGTGAAATATGAACCTAGGTACAATATAATTATAAAAACAAGAGTTCTTATTAAGAATTCAATTGCATCATGACCTAACGTTTGTAGTAGGGGTTCTCCTGAACTATTTTTTATTTGTAGTAAACTGTTAACTGTTTCCATATTACTTCCTCCTAAAATATGCTTTCTCTATAATTTATATTATAGATTTAATAAATATATCCTTTAATTTTTTTATAAATTTAAAAGGAAATCTATAATTTTTTTGTAAAAATATCACAGATACATTAACTAGCATAGGAGGTATTTTTTATGGAAAAATGGAGATGTAAAGTTTGTGACTGGATTTATGACCCTGCTACAGGAGATCCTGATAATGGGGTTGCTGCAGGTACTGCTTGGGAAGCTGTTCCTGAAGATTGGGTTTGCCCTATCTGTGGTGCTTCAAAAGATGAGTTTGAAAAAGAATAATTTTTTTACTGGGGTATACTTTTTAATACCTCAGTTTTTTTTACTTTTAAAAATATAAATAAAACTTTTTAGGAGGTTATCTATGTCTATGTTTTGTTTTCAATGTCAAGAAACTGCTATGAATAAAGGATGTACTGTTAGAGGCGTTTGTGGTAAAGCATCTGAAACTGCTAATTTACAGGATTTATTAATACATATGGCTAAAACTGTTTCTGCTTATATTGAACTTTTAAATGATAAAATTCCTATAACTGATGATTTACACCGTTGGGTTGTAAATGCTCTCTTTGTTACAATTACCAATGCTAACTTTCATGATGAAGCTATTATAAGAGAGATTGAAACTGGAGAGGCATATAGATCAGCATTAGAAATAGAGCTATTAAATAATAAAATCTCTGTTCCTGAAAAATATGCAAAATATATTAATTGCCCAACTGACCTTAGCTCAGATGATTCACTTTTAGATTATGCTGAAAAAGTTGGTGTATTAAGAACTGAAAATGAAGATATCCGTTCTTTAAGAGAAACTATTATATATGGATTAAAAGGAATGTGTGCCTATGTTGAGCACGCTTTTAATTTAGGATATGAGGATGTTTCTATATACAGATTTATCGAAGAAACATTAGCTAATGTCGATGACGACTCTTTATCTATTGAAGCACTAGTTCAAATGGTTTTAAATGTTGGTAAAGTTGGTGTCGATGCAATGGCTCTTTTAGATAAGGCTAATACAACATCATATGGACATCCTGAAATAACTAAAATTAATATTGGAGTTAGAAATAAACCTGGAATCTTAATATCTGGACATGATTTAAAAGATTTAGAAATGCTTTTAGAGCAAACTAAAGGTACTGGTGTTGATGTTTATACTCACTCTGAAATGTTACCTGGTCATGCATATCCATTTTTTAAAAAATATGATAACCTTGTAGGAAACTATGGTGGTTCTTGGTGGCATCAAACAAAAGAATTTGTTGATTTTAATGGTCCTGTTCTATTTACAAGTAACTGTTTAGTACCTCCTAGAGGAACTTTAGCTGAATATCTTGAAAGAGTTTACACTACAAACTCTGCCGGTATGGAAGGGTGCGAACATATTCTTGCTGACGAAAATGGATTCAAAGATTTTAGTGAAATTATTGAAAAAGCAAAAGCTTGTAAACCTCCTGTTGAAATTGAACATGGGGAAATTATTGCTGGTTTTGCCCATAACCAAGTTCTAGCTTTAGCTGATAAAATTGTTGATGCTGTTAAATCTGGAGCTATTAAGAAATTTTATGTTATGGGTGGTTGTGATGCTAGAATGCAAGATAGAAAATATTATACTGAATTTGCTTTAGCTTTACCTAAAGATTCTGTAATTCTTACTGCTGGCTGTGCTAAATATAGATACAATAAATTAGATTTAGGAGATATCGGTGGAATCCCTCGAATTTTAGATGCTGGTCAATGTAACGACTGTTATTCTCTTGCTGTCATTGCATTAAAATTAAAAGAAGCTTTTGGATTAGATGATGTAAATGATTTACCAATTGTATTTAACATTGCATGGTATGAGCAAAAAGCTGTTTTAGTTCTTTTAGCTTTATTATATCTTGGATTTAAGAATATACACGTAGGACCTACTATCCCTGCATTCCTAAGTTCTAATGTTCTTCAAGTTTTGATAGATAATTTTAATTTAGGAACAATTAGTAATGTGCAAGATGACTTAAAAAATTTCTAAATATTTTATAAAAAAAAGGCAAATGTTTAATTTGCCTTTTTTAATATCTGTTTCATCTCTTTTATCTCTTCCTCTTGACTTAAAACAATTCCATTAGACATTTTTATTAGTTCTTTATTTTTTCCAAATTTTAAATACTCTTTTGCCATGCTTACTGCTCCTTCATGATGAATAATCATATTTTGTAAATAACTTTTTGTTATATCAGCAGCATTATTTAGTTGTCCATTGTAAGAGTTCATACTTTTCATCATTTTAATCATTATTTTCTTCATTTTAGGTAGGAATTTTTCACTATCATTCCCTCTTAACTCTCCTGATTCTAATAATTTTTGCATAACTCCAACTTCTCTCTCTTGAGCGTGTATTATCCTATTAGCTAAATTTTTAACCTCTAGATTTTGAGTATATTTTAAAACTCCAACACTTGTTATTACTGCTGCTTCATGATGAGGTATCATGTATATTACAAAATTATTTCCCACATCTTTTGTTAAAAACACTTGTGAACTATTTGACATCATAAGACTATGAGCATATTCATCATATTCCTTAAACCCCTTTAAATTCTGTGGAATAACATCTTTTAAAGGTGTCAATACTGTATATATTTTACTATCTGATTTTATCTCATAGTTTAACATTTTTTGTAGATGGCTATCATTTAAATCATTACTATACGAATTTAATGAAACTGTTGAAAACAAAGCGGCAATTCCCACCATTATATTTATATTTTTAAAATCCATTTTCCAACCTCCTTGCACTAAAGTCTGTGACTTATTATTAAATGAAACCCATACAATTCCTTTTTAATTTTAAAGGATTTTTATAATAAACTTGTAAGAGTAAGTTAAGTACTACATTAAACAACTGAGGAGGATTTTTATGTATGAATTTTTAAAAAATTTAGATCCTGTTTTACAGGCTCTTTTGGCCACTTTATTTACATATTTTGTAACAATGCTTGGAGCTGCTATGGTCTTTTTCTTTAAAACTATAAATCAAAAAGTATTAAATGGAATGCTTGGATTCGCTTCTGGTGTTATGATTGCAGCTTCATTTTGGTCTCTATTAAATCCTGCCATTGAATTAGCAGAAAGTATTGGCTTACCTGGATGGAAACCGGCTGTTATAGGTTTTCTTTTTGGTGGTATTTTTCTTTGGTCTATTGATAAATTTTTACCTCATCTTCATCAAAATCAACCTATATCAAATGCTGAAGGGATTTCAACTAAATGGAGAAGAAGTATTCTTTTAGTTTTAGCTATAACTCTTCACAATATTCCTGAAGGTCTTGCTGTTGGTGTGGCTTTTGGTGCTTTGGCTGTAACTGGTCCTGAGTCTACTTCTACACTAGTTTCCGCAATTGCTTTATCTATTGGTATAGGTCTTCAAAATTTTCCAGAGGGAGCAGCTGTTTCCATTCCTTTAAGAAGAGACGGAATGAGTAGAAGAAAAGCTTTTTTTTATGGGCAAGCTTCTGGTATTGTTGAACCAATAGCTGGCGTTATTGGAGCTATATTTGTTATTAAAATGACTTTTTTACTTCCTTATGCACTAGCTTTTGCTGCGGGTGCTATGATATACGTTGTAGCAGAAGAACTTATTCCAACTGCTAAAGAGATTCGTCATGACGATTCAGGAACTATTGGAGTTATGTTTGGTTTTGCTATAATGATGTTTTTAGATGTGGCTTTAGGGTAAATAGTTTATATAATAAAAAATGGAGCTACTTTTGAGCTCCATTTTTATCTTTTTCTACTTTCATTATTATAACTGTTACTTTATTTGTATATTTAGATAACTCATTATAATCTTTTTCTACTTGATCCCAATCTGGTTTTGGTCTTTCTATCTCTTTTGCTATTTTAGAACTTAAATATTCCATTCTTTCAAGCTCTCTATCTGACATTCCCTTTTTTATAGCTTTCATAACCTCTTTTTCATCCATAGAGTTTGATGTCACATCATCATCTAAAACCATGTCAGACATAATTTCATTATTTATCTCCTCTTCAAAATTTGGTTCACTTTTATCAAGTCCACCCTCTTTTAAGGTTCTCATCATATTCACTGCCATTTTATTCGTGTACATTGATAACTCATTATACAAAGCTTCAACTTTAGTCCAATCTGGTTTTTCCTTTTGAACTTCAGCATCTACTAATTCACCAATCTCATTCATTTTCTCCATATTCTCTGAGTCCTCTCCTAGATTTCCCATAACATTTTGAATAAATTGTTCGTTGGCCATATTGGATACTGATACATTTTCAATTGTTGGAGCATTCGTATTTAAATTATTTGTTTCCTCTGCAGAAAAAGATGTAATTGATAACATCATAGATAAGACAATTAAAATAATTTTCATCTTTTTATCTCCTTTTAATTTTATATAATCTTTGTTATATACTACCAAAAGAGAAGTTAAATTCTTTGAAATTAATATAATTTTTACAAATTTATTTAAATATCTATTGGAGCACCTGGTCCTAATGGTATCCCTAAGTATATCCAAATAATAGCCATAAGAATCCACATTATTAACATAGCTATTGTATATGGTAACATTAAAGATATCACAGTTCCTACTCCTGAATCCTCTTCATACTCTTGGGCTAACCCTAAAACTATTGGCATATATGGAAACAATGGTGATATTACATTTGTTGTTGAATCACCTATTCTGTAAAGCATCTGAGTTAAAGCTGGATTATAACCTAACATATAAAACATAGGTATAAATATTGGAGCTAATAAAGCCCATTTAGCTGATCCACTTCCAATAAAAAGATTTATAAACGCCGAAAGTAATATAAACATCACAAATAAAGGTATTCCTCTTAAGTTAAGATTTTTTAGTAAATCTGCACCCTCTACAGCTAAAACAAATCCCAATTTACTCCAATTAAAATACGCTATAAATTGTCCAATCATAAAAACTAAGACAATATAACTAGACATATCTTTTATTCCTAAAGTCATATATTTGGGAATATCTGACATATCCTTTATCTTTCCAACGCTTTTTCCATAAGTTATTCCTGCTATTAAAAAAAGTATCAATAATAGTGGAATTATTGCATTCAGTAGTGGAGAATTTAAAAGAGATCCTGTTGTTGGATTTCTTAAAAAACTATTTTTAGGATAAACAATTGCTACTAAAAACAGAATATATATTCCTACATAAATACCTGCCTTTTTTAAAGCTTTTTTCTCTAGATGATTAACTGCTTCTCTTTCAATTATCTTTTTACCTGTATATTTCCCTAATCTTGGCTCTATTATTTTCTCTGTTACAACAGTTCCTACTATAGCTAGCAAAAATGTGGATACTCCCATAAAATACCAGTTATCAACAACTGAAACTGTTATGTTTGGATTAACAATTTTCATAGCTTCTGTTGAAATTCCTGCTAATAATGCATCTGTACCTGCTACAATTAAATTTGCACTAAATCCTGCTGTTGTTGC
>NZ_CAMQXC010000070.1 GCF_947038635.1 uncultured Cetobacterium sp.
TTATGAAGGGAAAAGAAAAGCAGCTCACGTTATTTTGTGAGCTGCTATTTTTTATAAAAAATTATTGTAATTATTTATAATCTTGACAAATAACTAATTCACAATTTATTGAACTTGTGTTTAAAGTAATTTTTTGTTCTAAAGATGGAGTTCTATCAGAAAAATAAGCAAAGTTATTAGTTGATGAAATTCGTCCATATGCCATTCCAGCTTCACTGCTAGAAGCTCCTCTATTAACTCCAGCTATAAAGAATATATGAGTACTAAATTGTTTTTTTACAGGTATTGAAGCATATTTTACTCCATCTAAATTAATTATTTCGGGTAGATAATTTTTAGCTAAAATATCGATACAAATCTCTGTAGATGCATCAATAGCAGCTAAAAAACACTCTTTTTCAAAAGTGGTATTGCAATTTTCTAATCTAATTAAAACATAACCTACATATTTATTAGGTGGTACAACAATATCTTTAGATCCCCAAAATATGTGAGGACCTCCACTTCTCCAACTGTTAACACCTCTGTTTGAAGTTCTGAAAAGGTCATATCTAGCCTTAAAAATTAAAGAGGTTTGATCTAAAGAGGGTGAGCTATTATCCTCTATAATTGCACCAGATCCAATATTATTTTTATGAATAATTGTAGTGGCCCAATTTCCTGAAGGGCTTGTATAGAAAAAAGAGTTTGTAATTAGGTTTTGTTCTTTAGAATCACTATTTATACTCCAAGTTCCACCTTCACTACCATTTATAATAACTCCTTTAGTTTTACCTTTAAAAATTATTTCTCCATCAAAAAATTGACATCCATTAAGCATATAACCAACCTCTACATTTTCAAATCTAATAGATTCATCAATGTTATGATTAAATTGACATCCACTAAATGAAGCGTGAGAGTTATTGGGATAACTTACTCCATCAGTTACTCCACCAACGATTCTTGCACCATTTTGATTTCGATTAAATTGACAATTAGAAGCCATATTGTTTCCACCGCCAGTGAAGTATCCAATATGATTTTCACCAGCTATACATCCATTAAGTTGGCAGTATTCACCTCTTACATCATTTTTTATACCGATATAATTTCTATAAGCTTTAAAATTATTTAAAATTGGTATTTTATAATATTGAGGAGCTGATTGTGCTCCTGTATTTTTAATTTTTATACCGGAATCATTACAACCACTAGCAGAACAGTTATTTAAAGTAACTGACAAGCAGTTGTCTAGATACCATCCAACTTGTGTTCCTGAGATTTTAGGTCTGATTATTTCATTGGCTCCAAGAACATGAATATTTTCAATAAGACAGTTTACACTTGAAAGAATTCTAATAATATTAGTATCAGAAAAACTTTTGAAGATAGTATTAAATTCACCTTTTAAAAAAGTTCCATTAGGAATATTTAAATGTGTTATTAAATAAGTTCCTGTGGGTACTTTTATTTCTTCTCCTATATGGGAATCTATTATATTTTGAATTAAGGAAGTTTGGTCAACACTTCCATCTTTAATAATATTTTCAAAATAATTAGAAACATTTTTTTGATCATCATACCAAAAAATTTGCATAAAAAAACACCTCCATGTAATAAAAAATCAAAAAAGTTAATTAAATTATAATATCATTTTATTAGAAAAATATTTATATAAAAAATATATATTAACAAATAATACCATAAAAGTTCTTTAAATACAAAGTTTAACTATAAAAATATTAATAAAAAAATATATTTTAATAATTAAAAATTGACTTGTTATATATAATTTTGTAAAATTATTTCATATAAGTTTTAAAAAGGAGGGGCAATGAACAAAAATTTAATTAAAGTTTCAAGCGAATTAATAGCAGATGGAGAAAATAGTTTACAACATATTGTTGATAATGATAAAGAGACACTATTTCTTTCAACAGTGGATGGAAAATATCCTAAAGATATTTACTTTGAGTTTTTAGAAAGTACAGTATTAGAAAGAATAGATTTCTTTACAAATCATCCAACAAACGATGATGGAAAAATAACTAAGTATGAACTTTTATACAAAAATGATAGCTCAGCAAAAGAGTGGAGAAGTACGTATATATCAAATATCTATTCTTCTAAAGGTATTAGAATAGCAAAATTTGAACCTATTTTAGCAAAAGAAATATGTTTGAGAGTTCATAGCTCGACTAATAAAAAAGTAGCGTTAAATAATATTGAGTTTTATGTTAGAGAGGATTTAAATGAAAAATTACTAGGATTATTTGAAACTATAAATTGTGACAAAATAAAAGATGAGCATTCATTAAAGGATATAAGGGATTTTAAACTAGCAAATAGCGCTTACAATTTTATAGGGGAGTTATGTGAGGTTGGAAAATATATTCGTTTAAATGGCTCAATAAATAGCGTTAAAACTATAAAAGTTTCAAGTTCAGAAAGAGATATCTCAGCAGAAACATTTTTTGAAGAATTGAAAAGTAATAAACAACTTTTTATAGCACCATTAAAAGTTTTTGTACAAAAACAAAAAGATATTCTTTTAATATCAGATAAAGCAGTAGATGCCTACGTAATAAATGATTTTGGAAAAGAGATAAAGTATAAAAAAATAAGACTTGGAAAGGGCATGAATATAGTTTATTCAAAAGATGTTTCAGGTGAGCTTTGTCTAATAAATAATAGAGTAGATGCTGAGATAGCTGTCTATAATTTAGAAGAGAGTATGCATTTTAAAATAGGTCATAATAAATTTTCTCAAATTATAAAAAATAAAAATTATAAAGATAAATTTTTTGTAGAAGGGAAAAATTTTAATGCTTATCTATCTAAAAATTATATAGTAGATAATTTTAATGAAAGTGAATTTATACAAGGAATTGAAAATCTGGATACAATTTTAGAGTATATCTATTTCTTAATGGAAAGAACAGATGTATACAGCCAAAATATATTATTTTTTAAAACTATTTTTTTAGAGGGAAAAGAACTAGATATAAAACCAACTTTTGAAAATACAGAGTTAGGAAGCTATTTAAGTTTTGCAAATTCTCCTGAGAAGTTTTTTAATAAAGATATAAAAAATTGTATTAATGAAGATTTTTGTAATTTAATTGGAGAAATGTTTATTAATGAAGAGATTGTAGGAAATGAGATAGGTGAAGTACTAAAGTTTTTATTAAAGCAAGAGCTAAATATAAGATATTTAAGAACACAACCTACTGTAGAGGATTCAATTTTAGAGATTTGGTCAAAAATTAGATTAGTTTATGGAACAGAAAGATTGATGCCCAAAATAATTAGAGGATTATCAGAGCAATCATTAGATAATTTAGTTTTAGTAGCATCTCAAGTTTTAGAAAGAAATATATCTATTTACTTTAAAGAGGTATACAAGTTGACTGAAGAAACTGTAGAAAAATGTGGAAAATATCCACCTATTCATATAGATATAAATTTAATAAATTATGAAAATCAAAGAGAGTATCATTTAGAAGAAACAAGAAGATTTAATGAGATTTTAAAAAGAGATTAATTTACGGGAGTTGAAAAGATGCTAAGAAACAGTTATATAAGTAAAATAGTTCAAACTTTGAGTATAATTGATAGAATAAGTTTTTTATGCGATGAAACTATAGAAAAAGTTATTTTAAAATATTTAGATGGTTTTGGTAATGAAAAAACACAAGAGTTTCTAGTAGAGCAGATTCAAGGGTTAGTAACTTTGAATTTTAATAAAACAATAGTTAAAGAGTTGTCAATTGAGGTTGCAGAAGTTCAAAATATTAGAAATGTTGAAGTTAGAAATTATCCTATAGAGGATTTTAGTTTAAATGAGGATTTAGAAAGAAAATTTTCTTTTGAAGAGCTTATAGTAAACACATCTCCAGCAGAGGCTACAAAACCTATATCGAGAGCATTTGATGGAAATATAAACTCTGAAGCACAATTAAAAAAATATACAAATTATGGTTGGGTTCATATAGTTCTACCAGAAGAAAGATTAGTTGACTGTGCAAAAATTTTAAGTTATAGAGGAAGCACATCAGGACTTATAAAAAAATTTAAGGTTCTAGTAAAAAATCCTATGGATGATTCTTGGGTTGAAGCTGGTACTTATATTGTAGATGAGTTTAAAAATGAGTGGATGACAATAAAAACAGACCCATATTTAACAAAAGAGATTACTTTAATTATAGAGGATTCAGAAAATAAATGGGCGTATATAAATGAGATAGAGTTATATAAATATTCAACATTAGAAAGAGATATTTTAAATCTATTTACAGATGAATCTATGACAGATATAAAATCTCAAGTTACATATTGGGATATAATTAATTTAAAAGAAAAGGTTGTAAATACACAGTATTATAAAGAACTTTTAGATAAAGCTTTAAATATATATTTAAGTAGAGAGATACCTGGGGTTTTGAATTACTCTTTTGAAGAACTAAAAGTAGTAGATAATTTAAGTTTTAAAACTTTTGGAGAGATAGAAACATATAATATTAGTTATATTAATTCGGATAATAAAAGAGTAAAAATATCAACTCCTATAAGAGAAGAAAGAGAGAACAAATTTTTAGAGATTCCTAAAATTTTAGCAAAAGAGATAACTATTGAAATATATGGGGTAACTGATCCTATTGAATTCAGATACAGTGAATACGCTTTAGAAGAATTTTCTTTAACTGAAGATGTAGAAAAAAAAGTAAATAAGGAAAATATAGAAATAATAACATTAAATGAGAATCCAAAGTTTCCATTAACGAATATGCTAGATGGAAATGAAAGAAGTGAATCTCATATGAGTGGAACATATACAAGTTACCATGATTATAATTTTAAATTAGATAGCTTAAAAATGGTAGATAAATTTAGAATTTTAAGTACAAGATTTAACTCAAGTTTTACATCTGGTTCAATAAAAAGATTTGAAATTTTTAATAAAGATTTAAGTAGTGAAAATTTAGTGTCTTTAGGAAGTTACACTGTTGAAGAGTATAACGACGAATGGCGTGAATTAGAGTTTGCGCCAGCTTTAACAGATGAGATTGTGTTAAGAGTTTATGAATCAGATAGAAATTGGATATGTATAAATGAGATTGAAATATATAGATATAGTCTTTTAGAAAAAGATATAAAAAATCTATTTTTAAACGATAATTTAGATTCTTTAAAAGAGGGTGTTACTTATTGGGATATTCAAAACTTAAAGAAAAAAGTAAAGTTAACTAAAGAGTATATGGATCTTTTAAATAAAGCTGAAGATCTGTACTATAAAGATAAAACTCCAGTGACACTAGAATTAAACTTTGAAACTTTAAAAGTTATAGATGGTATTCAATTTAAAGTAGATGGCATTATAGAGAAAAACTATATCGGATATTTAAGTACAGATAATGAAAATAGAAAATTAGCTGCTCCATTAATTCAAAATGGAGAAACTATAACTATTAGTACATCTAAATTCTTAACAAAAGATCTGTATATTCAACTGTATGGAGTAACTAACATAAGAGATTTAACTTTTAATGAATATCCATTTGGTGATTTTGCAATATTAGAGGATAGAGAAAGAAAAATATCTAAAGATATTATAGAAATAACAACTTTGAATGAAAATCCAAACTTTCCAGTGACAAATATGTTAGATGAAAATGAAAGAACTGAATCACATATGAGTAGTACTTACAGTGGTCATCATGATTATAATTTTAAATTGGATAGTTTAAAAATAATTGATAAATTTAGAATTTTAAGTACAAGATTTAATCCAAGTTTTACATCAGGATCTATAAAAAGATTTGAAGTATTGGCTAAAGATTTAAGTAGTGAAACTTCAGTATCTTTAGGAAACTATCTTGTTGAAGAGTATAACGATGAATGGCGTGAGTTAAAATTTGCTCCAGCTTTAACAGATGAAATAATATTAAGAGTTTATGAGTCAGATAGAAGTTGGGTTTGTATTAATGAAGTTGAAATATTAAACTATAGTACGCTAGGAGCAAGAATAGATTATCTTTTTGCAGATCAGTGGCAAACAATATTAAGAAGTGATGTAACTTTTGAAGAGATAAAAGAGTTATCTGATTTAGTTACTACGTCACAAGAGTATAGAGATTTAATAAATAAAGCTTTTGAATTATACTATGATGGAGTACCTCCAAAGTGTATAGAGATAGATTTTGAAGAGCTAAAAATATTTTCAGCAATAGAATTTGATATTGATGGAAAGTTAGAGAAAGTTATTTTAAATTATTATGATACATATCATAATTTACAAGTTAACGACTGTGTTATAAATATTTTAGAAAATAAGGGCGCAATAAATCTTAATGGATATGCTTATAC
This sequence comes from uncultured Cetobacterium sp., assembly GCF_947038635.1. GTDB lineage: Bacteria > Fusobacteriota > Fusobacteriia > Fusobacteriales > Fusobacteriaceae > Cetobacterium_A. Next base: position 6,349 of record NZ_CAMQXC010000070.1, read on the forward strand.
AAGAGGTATTAAATTAGAGGTTTATGGAGCAAAAAATTTAAATAATATAAAATTTACTGAACATTCAATAGAGGATTTCGTTTTAATAGAGGATTTAGATCAAAGATTATCATACGATGAAGTGGTTGTAAGTTGTGAAAATGTGCATGAGAGTTATCCACTTTCAAATATGTTTGATGGAAATGTAAAGACAGATTTCCGTTCAAGAGGATTTAGCAATCCCTTAGACATAAATGTAAAATTAAATAGACCCTCAATAATAGATGAGGTTGGAATTACGAGCTTTAGATTTGATAGTCCAAGTGGAGTGACTGGACTAATTAAAAAAGCTTTGATTTTAATAAGAGATACAGTATCTAAAAAGTGGCTTGAGTTAGGATATTTAGAGGTTCAAGAGTTTATAAGAGAGATGTATATTTTAAAAAATGAACCATATTTAACAGATGAGATATGTATAAGAGTTTTAGAAGCTGACAGAAGCTGGGCTTTAATAAATGAACTTTCAATAAACAGATATAGTTTATTAGAAGCTGAAATAAAGAATCTATTTACAGATGAAAGTTATACGACACTAAAAGAGAATGTAACATACAAATTAATTAAAGCTTTAAAAGAAAGAACAACTAATTCAGAGGATTTAAAGGAGCTAATAGCAGTTGCTTTAGAACTATATTTTAAAAATATAAATCCAATTACAGAAATAGTTTCTATTGATAAAGAAGTTATATTTGATAGACTTGATTTAGAAGTTGTTGGAGATATTGAGAGGATAGTATTTGAATACAAGGATGTATTTGGAACTAGAATCGAAAAAACATTTGATTATTTAGAGCAAAGTGTTGATAAATTTAGTTTAAATCTACCGAAATTACATGGAGATAATGTTGCAGTTAAAGTCTATGGTGTAAGTTCAATCTTATCAGTTAGTGCTAATACTTACCCTTTAAAAGAGTTTTCAATATATAATGATATAGATTCATACCTATTGTTTGAAGAGATAGAGATAGTCGAATCATATCCTACATCAAATTCATACTCTATTCAAAGAGCTTTTGATGGAAATATAAATACAGATTATCGTTCTAAAAGTTTTAAAGAATACTCTGATATAACAATAAAGCTAAACAGAGAAACACTTTTAGAGAGAATAAATTTATATAGTTTTAGAAGTATAGAACCTGGAATGATAAAAGCTTACTCGATTTTTGTAAAAAATACTTTAACAAGTGAGTGGGTAGATTTTGGAAATTATAAAACAGAAGATTTTATAAATAACTGGTCAACAGTAAAAAATAGTGCGTACTTAACGGATGAAGTTAAAATAAGAATAACGGAAGCTGAAAGCAGTTGGGCTTTAGTAAATGAGATTCAGATTTGTCCATTGAATACATTGAAATATGATGTAGATAAATTATTTAAAGATGGAACTTTTATGGAGTTAAGAGATGGAATAACTTTAGATGAGATTTTAAATTTAGAATCTTTAGTAAAAAAAGATTCTGCTCTTATAAAAAAAGTGCAGTTAGCTAAATTTTTATTTGAAAGTGTAGATTCAGAAGAGTTTGAAATTCCATTAAAAGAAGTAACAATTTTTGATAGAGTGGAGTTTATAACAGAGGGAGAAATCTCTAAAATTCACTTAAAATATATAGATACATTGGGATATGAAAGAGAAAAAGAGTTAGAGTTTGAAGTTTTAGGTGATAATATTAGGTTAGAATTTGAAAAAATTATGACAGATAAGGCTTCATTAGTAATCTTTGGAAAATCTCAAAGCTATGGTATTCAAAAAATTTATCAAATAAAAACAAACTGCTATAATTTTGAGGAGTTTTCAATTGATGAAGATATTGATACAAGATTAAAAAGAATGGATTTTACAATAAGAAATTCAGCTTTAAATGGTGGATTTGCTAATATAGAAAATCTATTTGATGGAGATTTAACAGGACAAGTGCACTTTAGAAAAACGCCTGGTGCATATGTTTATTTAAAATTAAATAAACCAATGTTAATTGAAGCTGGAAGAGTTATGAGTTATAGAAGTAGTACGTCTGGGTTTTTACAAAAATATAAAATCTCTTTAAAAAATAGTTTTGATGAAACTTGGGTAGACTTAGGAAGTCTTGAAAGAGGAGAGTATTCAAATAATTGGCTAGAAATTAAAGGGGAAAAATATTTAACGGATGAAATTTGGTTTGATTTCCAACAAGGAGAAAACAACTGGACTTTAATAAATGAGATAGAAGTATTTATATATAATCTTTTAGAAGAAAAAATAAATAGTTTATTTAAAACTTCAGAGTGTCTAGAACTAAAAGATACAGTAACGATGGAAGAGATATCTAATCTTTTATCAAAAGATCTATATAATCAAGAGTATTTAGATAAATTAATTTTAGCAAAAAAATTATATATAGAGAAAACATTAAAGCCAATAGAGTTCCAAGTAATAAATAGTGAATTTTTAATAGCCAATGGACTAGAGATTAATTTTGAAGAACTTCCTGAAAAAATTATAGAGGTTTCAGTGTATTTTAAAGATTCTTTTGGAAATGAGAGATTAATTAAAGATTTAAATTTAAATATAGATTTAGAAAATAAAAAAGTTATAGGAACTTTTAGCGAGAAGATTTTAAAAGAGCCAAAGATACAGTTAATTTTAGATGAAGATGAAAAATGGAAAGTTAGAAGTGGAGAGTTTAAAGTTATAAACCAAAAAGAATTATATAATAACGAGGATATCTCAAATATTTATCCAAGTAGTTTAATAGCTTTAGAAACAACATGTTTAGAGAAAAATGGATTGGAAAATATTTTAGATGGAAACTCAGAAACGTACTATCAAAGTCTAGAGTTGGGAGAGATGGTATTTAGATTCCAAAACAAAAAAATATTTAATGGATTAAATATTTTAAGTAATCTATCTGGACAAAATACAGGAAAGATTTATAACGCCTCAGTTTTCTATAGAGGAGAAAATGAAAATAGATGGGAAAGAGTATTAAATTATGAAAATAACTCTCCAACATCTGTATTTGAAATTGAATTTGCTCCAATTTTAGCAAAAGAGATACGTATTGTATTCCAAAGAACTGCTAGATCTCAAATTATTTTAAATAAAGTTGAGTTCAATGTTTATAATAAACTGCATGAAACAATTGAAAATCTATTTAAAGATCAAGATACATTTACAAAATTAAACTCAAATGTAACTAAAGATTTAGTAAGAAGATTAAAAGGAAAAGTATCGTCAAATATAAGTGTAGCATCTACAAAGTTAAAAATAGCAGAGAATATTTTAAACAATGATGGTGAAATAGGATATGATATCTTTACATTAAAAGCTTTAGAACATGATGTATCTTATTATTTTACAAAATTAAAAACAAGTACAACTGGAAGAACTTATCCAACTCCTTACTATATTTATCCAAATACAGATCACGTTTTTATAAGTAATAAAGATCTGAGACTAGAGTTAAGCTTAGCAGACCATAAGCCTATAAGTGAGCTTACTTTTTATATTAAAAAAGGAATCAATATAGTTAACCTTGGAGATAAAACAGGTCACGTATTTATAAATGGTGGAAGTAAGGGTGGAAGAGAAGAGGAAATAAAACTTTACACTACAGACAATGTAACTGGATTACATTATAAATATGGATTTACAACTGAAGAGGAGTTTTATAGTAAAGAGAGAAATTTAACTTATATGGAAGATCCTCATGTAAGTTCAAATACAGCATATATTGAAGGAAAGAACTTTACATCAGCTATAAAATATGATTGGATAAGAGAGAATATTCCGCATGGAAGTTTAACAGATAGAGTAGCAACTTTAGATGAGTTCTTAGACTTTTTATACTATATAGCAGAGGCTGCTACATATTTTGAAAATGCAGTACCATATAGAAGACTTATGTGGGAAGGAGGAACGGCTAACCCACACGCAGGAGGATGTTATGCAGGAGCTTATACAGCATATGCAAATAGTTCATTAGCGATTTTAAATAAAAGTTTAGCAAACTTTGCATCTTCATGGGTTGTTGGTCATGAAGTTGGTCATGAGATGGATTCAAATTATCATATGGGATTATTTGGAGAAGTTATGAATAACTGGTTTGCAGAAGAAGCTAGAATTAAATATTTAAAAAGCCCAAGATGTGCCTCAAATATGATAAATATCACAGATACAGAGCTATCTATTTATGATATGGGATTCTTTGATAAATTGGCGTTCTGGATTAAACTAAGACTATATTATAATGATGGGGACTTTTTTGTAAAATATCATAATATGATTAGACACCTGCCTATTGAATTAGAACCGTTTAGTATTGCAGATAGATTGATGATAATGACATCTATGATTATAGGTAGAGATGCATCAGACTATTATGCAAGACATAAATTTATATTAACTCAAGAAGCGATAGATATTTGTAACAAGTATCCTAAATTTGCAATAGATATAACTAAAATAAATTGGGAAAATCAAAAAGAATTTAGAGAAGAGGAAAAAAATAGAATCTATCAAATTTATAAAGAAAAAGTGTAAGTTAATAGAGTTTTTCAAAAAATAATTTTAAAATTATAAAAAATAGAAATCCCAAGAGATACAACCTTTGAAAGTTTAATCTCTTGGGATTTTTTTTATTCTATTTATAGTCTCCTTCCATAAATCTATAGAAAGCAGGATTTACCCAAACTTCTTGAGTTGTAACTTTTAAGTCGGATCCTTTTTTCATAAAATCAACGAAAGCTTTTGAATTTTTAGGAAGAGTTAGAACGTTAGCCTCAAAATCTCCATTTTTAACTAGGTGAGAGATTAACATTTGGTATCCTTCAATTTTATCTGTTTGTATAAATGGTTGCCACCATGATTTATAAATTAGCCCCTCTTGATCTTTAGAGTCTTTTTTTGCATAAAGGTCAACAAGTTTTGTAAATTTGATTTTGTCATTATTATTTGCAAATTGGAATTTCAAATCATACTCAGTAGGAGTAACAACAATTTTTCCACCCTCTAAAATAATGTGGTCATAGTTTGGAGTTCCCCAATTTGGATTGTGTAAAAATGCAGAGGTTTTAGGTTCTAATTGAACTTTAGCATCAATACCTTCACTTTTTAAAAGAGC
>NZ_CAMQXC010000071.1 GCF_947038635.1 uncultured Cetobacterium sp.
AAATTCTCACAGCTATTAATACAAAAAATGCAACTAAGATAGTTGCAACTATTCTTTTATAGTCATTTGAAAAAAGTGCAAAATACCCTGGAACTATAAGCCCCCCTGGCGACAATTCACTTACTTCATAAAATAAAATACTCAGTAACACCCCTACTATAACTATAGTCTCATTCATCTATACCCCTACTTTCAATCTCTTTTAACAGATTTTTTCCTTTTCCACATATATTTCCCACTGCAAAAATTACTGAATTTTCACTTAAAATATCAAACTGTTCTATATCTTTTAAAACTTCAATTTTATTTTGATTTTTATGAAGTTTTTTATAAAAAATATTTATACTTTCCCCAGATATAAATACTTTTTCAAAATTCTTTTCATGCTTTTCGACAAAACTTACAAATTGTTCTAAACGACTTAATCTATCTCTTCTATTATTAACCATAAGGTATTTTTTTCTACTCCATAACTCTTCACTTTCAAAGCTTTTTATAATCTTCTCACTAGAATCAGGATCATTTGCTGCTAAAAGATTTATAAAACTTATTTTTTTACCTTGAGAGTTTAGAAATTTTATCTCTTTTAAAACTCCAGAGTCTTTTTTATATTTTTTCATTCTTTTTAATGCTACTTCTCTCTCTACTCCTAAGCACTCACAAACTTTTAAAGCTACTGCTACATTTTCCATAAAGTCTATCTCTTTATATTCATCTTTTAATCCATCCATGAATAAAACTTTAGTTGCTTTTAGTTTAGCCTTCTCTTTAATTATATCTAATTTTTTCTCTTCTCCGGTCACTATAATTCCATCTTGAGGCATCATATTGCAAAGTGAGTTTGCAATCTCTTCTAAGCTTTCCCCCATCTCATCTAAATGATCGTATCTTACATTTGTTATTACACCTATATCTGCTTTGACAATTTTTTCCTCTGATATCTTTTGTAACTCTGGTTTTACAGCCATACACTCTAAAACCAATATATCTGCACCACACTTTGCAGCTTTTTTTATAGTTTTTATCTGCTCTCTTATATTTGCCTTACCTCTTCTTTTTATATCTTTTTCTTGATTATCAATATCAATATATTTTGGTTCCGTTCCTGTAACCTTAGTAAATATTTTTTTCTTTCCATCTCTTAATCCTGCATCAATAAGTCTAGAAACTGTTGATTTACCTCTTATTCCATTAACATGTATAACTATGTTTATTTTTTTTCTAGCTTTTTCCAAAGATATTTTTTCATAAATTAACTTTATAAAAAATATCCCTATGAAAGTAAAAACAACAGTTTCCATAACTCACCTCTTAATTTTTTGTTACTTTGTTTAAATAGTTTCCTATTCCATTTTCCTTTATTTCTGAAATCGTTGGAACATTTTCTATTACAATCTCTTTTTCAGGTTCGTTTTCCCCCATTACTTTTATAAGTTCAACAACACTTCCAACGTGTCTTGATACTCTTTCATCAAGTGGATGTCCTTTTTCATCAAATGGTACAAATAAACGTCCTAACTTTTGAGCTTTTACATATGTTGGATCAACTCCTGTTACAACTAAATCTTCATTAGTTTTTCCTCTTAATCTACCTTGAGCTGGATTAGCTGTTTCCATTAAAATTGCATATGTATCTGTAAAATCTCCTAATTCTCTATGAGTCAATCCTCTTAAACTCACAGGAGATGGTTCTAACCCTATAGCTACATCTTCAAACTCCAGATTCATTACTGTATTTGATGCAATTCCCATAGCTCTATCATGAGCAACTATTGCATTTATAACTGGATATTCTGGTGATGCCTCGTGTAAATCTATTGTCATATCTATCTTTTCATTTTTTATTAGTTGAACTATTGCATATGCAGCTTTTTCTGTAGACGTTCCATCTGGTCTTCCAGGATAAGCTCTATTTATATTTCTAGTTTCATTTCCTGATAACTGTTGTCCAGAACTTGCATGAATATACACATCTGGATCTGGCCATTGATCTAGTGGATTAGTTGCACGTGAACCATATCTAAACCATCTATCACCATCTTTAGTTTTAATTGTAAATCTTTGAGGTGATCCCTCTTGAGGATCATTATGTGTATAACCACTGTTATTAGTTCTAGGAATTACATAGACAGTTCCCTTATCAACTTTGGCATTTTCTATAAATAGCACTGCACTTAAAAGTCCTGACGGTTCATTTCCATGTGTTCCACCTAAAATAAGTGTAGAGCCCCCCTTTTCTTTTCCTTTTAAAACATAGATCTCTGTATCCATATTAGTTCCTTTTATATCTGGGAAATACTCACTTAACATCTTTACTTCTGTAACTCCCTCACCCTTTACAATGGGTTCTGGTTCTCTCATTTTTTTAAACTCTTTTCCTGCTATAAAAGCTATTAATAAAGAACAAGCTAAAAGTATAGCTCCAGTAGTTTTATTTCCTTTCATACAACAATCTCCTCTTTATTTTATCATTAATAATCTCAATATTAAAGGAATTATAACTAACGCCGCATTCAATTGATTAAAAAATCTTTTCTCTTCAAAAAGATTCAATATAACCATAACTAATATATATAGCGTTATTCCTAAATAAATAAACATCATTTTTATCACTCTCCTCTAATATATTATTGAAGCTATCTCTTTAGAGAAAACTATAAACAGGATAGAGTAAACTATAATTACCAAAGCTGGAACAATTGATTTTTTTAAAACCAATGAATAATCTTTTAATCCAACTACTTGTGCAGCAAATATTCCTGCTAAAGCTGTTGGTGGCATTAAATCTCCTAGTCCAGCAATAAAAGAGATTGACGATGCTGTTATTATCTGATTTTGTGCTAAAAATACCATTAAGAATGGTACTCCTAAAACAGAAGCAGCTCCAAAAGATGATACAGCTCCAAATAATGGAATTGTTATTGCCATAGCCACATAGATCATTGCTGGTGGTAAACTTAAACTATTTACAACTATAAATCCTCTAACTCCAGTAAGAGTCATAACTTGAATAAACATTCCAACTCCCATTAAAATTCCTAAAACTGGTAGTGTTTCTTTTATTGCTTCCTTAGAAACAGATATAAAATTAACTTTTTTACCACAAAATAGCCCAACTACAGCACTTATTAAAAATATTAAAGGCATCCCCAAATTAAATATAGTTGGCATAACTTTTCCTAAAACCATTAAAATAACACCTAATATTATTGGCAGATATAGTTTCCAACCATACTTTTCAATGTCTTCTAAATTTATTTTAGATTTAATCTCATCATAATTTATTTTTTTTACATATTTTAATCCTAAGTAAAGTACTGTAAAAATAGCTACTGGAATTGTTAGTAAAAGAAGTGGAATTGTAAAACCTACATAAGGCATATCTATTCCTCCACCTATTATCATTGCTGGTACATTTACAGGAGGAGCAATCATTCCTAGTATTCCACCTATTGCAATAATTGTTGCAGTTTCAACAATTGGTATTCCTACTAACATAAGTATTGGAGCCACTATACTTCCTGCTGTTAACACTGCTGCTGTTGAAGACCCTGTTATCATTCCTGGAAACATACTAACAATCATTAAAAAAATTAGTAGAACCCATGGTATTGAATGAAACTTTTTTAATATTGATGCACTTAAAGCATTTAATGTTCCAATCTCTTGAATAGTTTTCATAAAAATCATGGCTGTTGCTATTACAAGAATAGTATCAATATATCCAAACATCCCTTCAACTAAGTGTCTTACTGGGATTCCATTACCACTCATTAAAGTTCCTGTTATAGCTGATAAAACCATGGCTATACTCACAGGTAACTTCAGTTTAAAACATGAAAATGTAAAGACTATTATCATTCCTAAAAATATTATCAATTCTTGCGACACTTTTTCCTCCTTTGAATAAAAGCTGCTAAAAATTTTAGCAGCTTTTCTATCTACTTATTAAAAAATCTCTTTTAGAGGCTCTACTGCTCCACTTATTTTAGGAACAAGAACTAAAGGTATTTTCTTTTCTTCAGCTACTTTTGTAAATAGTTGATCTTTATTTCCATCTTCAACTACAATTAAATAGTCACATTCACCTATAGTAGCATTTACAAATTTATCAGATAACTCTCCTCTTCTTTGCTCTCCACCAACATGTAATCCAACTATTTTTATTCCTTTATCTTTAGCAGTTTTTAGTAGCTGCTCAGTTCTAGCTAACTCATCTTCAACTTTTATTCCAGCTGCTCCAAGTCCTTTTGAACTTCCTCCAATTGCTATTACAACTGTCTTATCTGCTCCTAATTTGTCCCCAGTAATATTTTTATCTAAAGTTGCTTCAACTCCAGCTTTTTTTAATAATACACTTACCATCTGCACGTCAGCACTTTGTCCCACTGAAGTTAGTAACACGGGTTTTTCAAATTTTTCTCCAAAAGCTAGTACTCCTAAAATAAAAAATAACATTGTTGTAAAAAATTTTTTCATCTCTATATCCTCCTCTTTTAAATACCTAGTGCTTTTCCATCTCTTCTTGGATCTGCTCCACCTTCTAATGTTCCATCTTTCTTATATAATACTCCTTGAACTGATCCCATTCCTCTATCCCACTCTGATGTTCCATTTACTTCATGTCCTAAAGTTTTTAGTTTATCTACAGTTTCAGGAGTAATTCTTGTTTCAACATTTATTTTATTAGATGTATTATCAAACATTCTTGGTGCATCTATAGCTTCTTGCATTCCCATATCGTGATCCACAACTTTACTTATAACTTGTGATACTGTACTTATAATTTTTGTAGCACCTGGTGATCCTAATACCATAAATGGTTCTCCATTTTTAAGTACAATTGTTGGTGACATTGAACTAAGAGGAGTTTTTCCTGGAGCTACCGAATTAGGATGTCCCTCTCCTGTAACAAAATCATCCATCTCATTATTTAAAACAAATCCGTATCCATCTGCTACTACTCCATTTCCAAAAATTCCATTTACAGTCTTAGTTACTGAAACCATATTTCCCTCTTTATCTGCTATAGAGTAGTGAGTTGTATCATCTGACTCATATTGCCATGGATCATGAGCAACACTTTCTTTAGATTTAGACATATCAATTTTTTCAGATAAATCTTTTGCATATTTTTTAGATGTTAATCCCTTTAGAGGTACCGGAGTATAGTCTGTATCTCCCATATATTTTGCTCTATCTGCATAAGATAATTTAAATGCTTCAGAGAAAAGGTGTAAATACTCTGGAGAATTTACTTCCATATCTCCAACATTGAAGTTTTCTAAAATATTTAATATCTGCACAACTACTGCTCCTCCTGAACTTGGAGCTGGAGATGATATAATCTCATATCCTCTATAATTTCCTACCACAGGTTTTCTAATTCTTGGCTCATAATTTGCTAAATCCTCCATTGTAAATACTCCACCATATTTATTTAAAGTTCCAACAATCGATTCAGCTACTTCCCCTTTATAGAATCCATCCTTACCATTTTTTATTATTAAATCAAGCGTTTTTGCCATATCTTCATTTTTAAAAGTATCTCCAGTTTCATAAGGAAATCCATCTGCTGTTAAAAAAGTTTTTCCAAACTCGGGATACTTAACCATTAAATCGTATTTATTTTTCATATCCCCTGATAATGTTGGTGTCACAACAAAACCATTTTTTGCTAAATCTGCTGCTGGTCTAATTACATCCTCTCTTGACATAGTTCCATATTTTTCTAAAGCATATAATAATCCTGCTACCTCCCCTGGAACTCCAGCTGCTTTTCCTCCTTCAACTTTTTCATTGTCCACTACTTTTCCATCTTTATCTAGTACCCACATTTTTGGTGCTGAATTTTTTGGTGCTCTCTCTCTAAAATCGATAAATACTGTTTCTCCAGTCTTAGCAATTCTTATTAGCATAAATCCACCTCCACCTAATCCAGATGAATTTGGTTCTGCAACACCTAATGCAAATCCTGCTGCTACAGCTGCATCAATTGCATTTCCTCCCTTTTTTAAAACATCCATTCCGATTTTACTAGCTTCATACTTACTTGTAGAAACTATCCCCACTTTTCCCTCGGCTCCTCTACCAGTTCTAATCATATTTCCATTCTCATCAAATGGTTTAAAATCAGCTCTTAAAACACTAGAAGAAAAAAATGTTACTGCTATCGCTCCTAATAAATATCTTTTTTTCATAACTCACTCCCCTTTCATTTCTATTATTTATACCTTGTATCAAACTTAATGTAAATAAAACACTCATTTTTCTCTTTTTTCTCTTTTTTCTCACAAAAAAATAAACCCTCTTTGTTATTAAATTCAACAATTCGGGTTTATATATCTATTTTAATCTATACTCCTTTTTAGGTCTTCCAATTTTTCCATAAATATTATTTAAAACAACCTTTTCTTCATCTAAAAGATAGTTCATATATCTATTTACCGTCTTTGTAGCAACTCCTGTTAAATTAGATATTTCATCTACATCTATGTACTCTTTTTTATTACTTAAACACCCCAAAACTATATTAAGAGTATTTTTATCTATTCCTTTAGGAAGTGATTCTTCATCTTTTAAACGCTTTTTATTATTTAAGTGAACATTTACTCTTGAAAAAAGATCAAGCATTTTTATAGGTTTAATTGCAAAATCATTTGCTCCAGCTTCAAAAAAACTTTCTGCTACAACCTCTTCTCCCTCCACTGTTAATGCAATTATTGATACCTCTTTATCCAATGCTCTTATTAATTTTACACCAACAGCTCCATTTATATAAGGCATATTGTAATCTATTAAAATTATATCAAACTTTCTATCTTTTAATATCTCTAAAGATTTTTCTACACTATTAGCAGTTTCTACACTCCACCCCTTATATATAAAAAATTCAGATATTGCAAAACATATCTCCTCTGAATCATCTATAATTAACATCTTATTTCCCATATTCATCCCCCTTTAGAATGATATAAATTTTAGTTCCTTTTTTTATTTTTTTTACAAAATATATTTTTCCATCCATATCTTTTATAGTTTTCACCACAAAAGATAGCCCCTTACCTGAAGAGTTTTTTGTAGATATGCCCTCTTTTATTAATTCGTTTATGTTATCAATATCAATTCCATCACCACAATCATCAATTTGTATAATCAATCTTTTTTTATAATCTTTAACCATTATATTTACAACAGATGAGTTTGCCTCCCAAGAGTTAACAATAAGATTTATTATTACTCTAGATAATAAAATTCTATTTCCCTTTAGTTTATAATCTTTTTTTAAATAACTTTTGTAAGTTATCCCTTCGATATTTTTATGAACTGATAAAAATGAAAAAATAAATTTCATCATCTCTTCAATCACTATTGGTTTTTCAGATTTTACTGATAATATTTCACTAATCATAATATTAGTTTTCTCTATTGAATCCTCCATCTTTTTAAGATAAAGTTTTTTTCTTTCATTCTCTTCTTGAAGAGTAAGAGTTTCTAATAGAGCTCCCACTGAAAAAATAGGTGTTTTTAAGTCATGAACTAATAATTGAACTTCTTTTAAATGTCTATTTTCTGTTTCTGATTTAGATCTTGCAATTCTTTCCTCTTGTCCTTTAAAAAAATGTAGTAATAAAATTGAAAACAAAGTGAAAAAACTAAAAAAACTAATACAAATTAATGTTACAATTAAATCTGCTTCCATAAAGCTTATAGCTTTATTTAAATCTGATGTAATCTCTCCAACTCCTAAAAAATTAAAAAATCTACTTACATCTAACCATTGTAACCCCACAATAAAAGATAAAAAAACTAGATATTTTTCTATATATGTTATATTTTTTAAATCAAATTTTACATAATAACAAAACCACAATACTCCCAAAATACTTGTTTTTCCAATAGGAAGTTGAATATCATAAAATATTTTAATTAAGCTATAAGCAACTGGAATTATTGGTAGTATCAACAATACTTTTTCAAAATTTCTTTTTCTTCCATTTTTTATTATCTCTATTGAATCAAAAAGCAAAAAAATCGCTATATACATCGGTATAGATCTTAAAGTATTCATAATAACTAACTTTAACATACCTATTAAAAGATGTTCTTTATCCCATAACTCTAATGCTTTAGTTATAGAATCGTAAATTTTAAAATTCTGATGTGTTAAAAAAATAGGTAATATCATTCCTAAAAAAAGTGTTATTAAAACTAATTTTATTTTTTTCTCCTCTAACTTAATCTCCACATACTCACCCCACTTAGTATGCCTTATTATATCATTTTTTTTATTAATAGAACATTTTAATTTCTATAAACAAAAAGCTGTAGAAAAATCTACAGCTTTTTTATGAATTTACTCGAATTAACTATAGTTGTTGAAAAGAAAGAGAAACATATAGTTATTATGAAAAGAAATTAGAAAACTCAATATTAATATTCTAAAATTCATAAGGTCGATAAATTATTCGTATATATTTCCGCATTAAGATGCAATTCAAAAACAATATTATTAAACTCTTTTAAATTAAAAGGAATTAACTCAAACTTTATTTTACCTTTATAAAATTGATTTTTTAAGTTATGATTTAGAGCTATTTTAATTATCTTTTGTGAATTAGAATTTAAAATAAATATTTGAGGATGAATTTTATACACAACATTAGAATCATTAAAAATCGATTTTACTTTAACTATATAATTTTCATTACTATTTGAAGAAATAATAAATGTTTCAGATATCTCTTCAGATACATTTTTCTTTAATTCTTTGGGAAAAATTGATAAAGAAAATGAAATATTAAAGATTAAAAAAAAGATTAATAGATTAATAATTTTCATCAAATCTCCAATTGTACTTTAATAAATTTTTGTTTTTGTTCTTGTTTTTTTAGATTATACTGATAAACATATTTATTAGATTTCTTTATTTTTTTTCCGTTAATTTCAACATTTTTAATCTCTTTATCTTTAATGATTATAACATTATTCTTAATTTGAAGATTTTTATTTATTGGAAAAGCTTCCACTATTGTAGCTTGAATTGTAATAGGTATTGAGGTTTTTTCTGAACTAGCAAAACTATTTAAATTTAACACCAATAAAAGTAAAATAATAATTTTGTGTAAAAACATAATCCCCCCTGGTATATATTTATACAAATATTTGTACTACAATTATACTTGGCCTGGAATAAATGTCAAGTTTTTTCAATAAAGTTTAAAAAAAATGATAGTTTTAGAAAAAGTTAAATTAAACTAACTTTTTTCTATGATACATTTCCTCGTGTCATGAAAAAAAGAAACAATTAAATTTGATTAATGTAAATATAGATACTATTTTAATCACTAATATTACTGATTCTCCCAAAAAATAAAATCAATACATATATTTTGCTCGAGAAAGTTTATTGTTGACAAAGTATAATATTTTGCTATAATTTATTTTGTAAAACAAAATATTAAACAAGGAGATTAAATGAAAAACTTTATAATAACAGTATTTATCATTTTTCTATCAATAATCTCTATTTTTTTAGGCGTAGCAACAGTAAATCTCTCTGATATTTTTGTTCAGGGTACAAATAGTAACAATATAATATTTTTAAGTAGGATTCCAAGAACAATAAGTATAATAACAGCAGGATTTGGAATGAGCATCTGTGGTTTAATTATGCAGCAACTTACTATGAATAAATTTGTTTCTCCAACAACTGCTGGAACTGCTGACTCTTCAAAATTAGGGATTCTAATAGCTTTACTATTTTTTCCAACAGAATCGATTATATTTAAAATGTTAATCGCATCACTGTTTGCAATGGGAGGAACATTTCTTTTTCTGGGAATAGTAAGAAAAATTAAAATAAAGGACAACGCTTTAGTCCCGCTTATTGGTATGATGATCAGTGGAATTCTAAGCTCTATAACTATGTTCTTTGCATATAAAGGAGATTTAATACAAAGTATTAATAGCTGGCTTTTTGGTGATTTTTCAGGAGTATTAAAAGGTAACTATGAACTTTTATATATAACAATTCCTTTAGTTTTAATCGCTTTCTTTTATTCAAAGCAATTTACAATCTCTGGAATGGGAGAGGAGTTTGCAACGAACTTAGGAATTAATTATAAAACCATTGTAAATATAGGATTAATTTTAGTTTGCTTTATATCTTCATTGGTTATGATAACAGTTGGTGGAATACCATTTTTAGGTTTAATTATTCCAAACATAGTTTCTCTATTTTTCGGAGACAATCTATCTAAAAATCTTTATATAACTGGAGCTTTAGGAAGTTTATTTTTACTTCTATGTGATATTTTAGGCAGAGTAGTTATATATCCACATGAAATTCCAATTGGAATGATAACAGGAGTATTTGGAAGTGGAATATTCTTAGCTATGATATTTAGGAGGTTAAACTTTGAAGAATAATGAAAAAAGGATGGAAAATATCCTGCTAGGTCTTCTTTTAGCCTTATTGATAGCAGCAGCGTTTTTTCTATTAGTAGGTGTAAATAAAAATAATTTTAGATATTTAATCTCAACAAGAGGTATAAAAATATTAGCAATAGTTTTAAGTGGAACTTGTGTTGCCGTATCAACACTACTTTTCCAAACAGTTACAGATAGTAGAATTCTAACTCCAAGTGTTATGGGACTTGATTCTATGTATGTTTTTTTACAAACAATGACTATATTTCTATTTAGAAGAACTATACCAATGCTTACAACACCTATTCCAAAATTTTTTATAACAGTTGGGCTTATGGTTACAGTTAGTATTTTTCTTCAAAAATTTTTTACAGGTAAAAGTAAGGGAAAACTACTTTATATGATTTTAATTGGTATGATTGTGGGAACTTTTTTAGATAGTTTATCTAATGGAATTCAAATGATAATGGATCCAAATGAGTTTCTAGTTTTACAAAGTAGTCTATTTGCAAGTTATAATAGAGTTAATACAACACTACTTTCAATATCTTATGTTATTGTTACCTTTGTATTTTTCTGGTTAAGAAAGGATATGAGAACTTTAGATGTTATGAGTTTAGGATACAGTCAATCTATAAATTTAGGATTAGATTATAAAAAACTTTTAAGAAAAAATCTGACAATAGTGGGATTATTAGTTTCTATATCTACAGCATTGGTTGGACCAGTTGTATTTTTAGGACTTTTAACAGTTAATATATCAAAAGAGTTACTAAAAACTTATAAACATAAATATTTAGTTGTCGCTTCTATTTTTATGAGTATTTTATCTTTAATAATAGGACAACTAATTGTAGAAAAAATATTTAATAATAGCTTCCCTGTAGGGACAGTTATCAACTTTGTTGGTGGGATGTACTTACTGTGGATTTTATTAAAAGAGAGGAGAATAGGATAAAAT
>NZ_CAMQXC010000072.1 GCF_947038635.1 uncultured Cetobacterium sp.
AAATAGCACCGTAGTACTATTTTTTTATTTTTATAGGTATATTTGCTATCAATGCTGTTTCTCTTCCCGTTTCCGCCTCTTGAGAAACTTCAATATTTAAAGAATCTCTATCTATATCCACATATTTAGATATTACTGCAATTATTTCATCTTTTAAAGTTTCAAGCATTTTGGGAGAAAGCATAGCTCTATCATGTATCAGTACTAACTTCAAACGGTCTTTAGCTACTGAACTAGATTTTTCTTTATTCAAAAAACTAAAAAATCCCATATTTCGCCTCCCCTTATTTTTTAAACATCTCTTTTATCTTATCAAAAAATCCAACTTTAGGATCTAAATCTAAAAACTCAACATTTTGTCCAAGTGTTCTTGAAGCTATATTTACATATGCTCTAGCTGCTAAAGACTCTCCTTTATAAACTAATGGCTCACCTTTATTTGTAGATATAACAATATTTTCATCATCTGGAACTATTCCAATAGGTTTAATTCCTAAAATATCTGTAACATCATCAACACTTAACATATTTCCATCTTTAACCATTTCAACTCTCAAACGATTTACTATTAGTTTTGGATTTCTGATTTCATTTGCTTCTAATAATCCAATAATACGATCTGCATCTCTAACTGCAGAAATTTCTGGTGTTGTTACAACATAAGCTTCCTCTGCTGCTGCGATAGCATTTTTAAATCCCTGCTCTATTCCTGCTGGACAATCAACTAATACAAAATCATATTCAGCTTTTAATATTTCAATTAATTCTTTCATCTGTTCCGGAGTTACAGCATTTTTATCTCTTGATTGAGCTGCTGGCAATAGATGTAAATTATCATTTCTTTTATCTTTTATTATAGCTTGTTTTGGTTTACAAACCCCTTCTATAACGTCGATTAAATCATAAACTATTCTATTTTCTAATCCCATAACAACATCTAAATTTCTTAAACCTATATCTGTATCAATTAATAGTGTCTTTTGATTTTGCATAGCTAGTGCTGCCCCTAAGTTAGCACTACTCGTCGTTTTACCTACTCCACCTTTTCCTGAAGTAATTACTATAACTTTTCCCATAATTCCTCCTATTTCCCTTTATATTTTTACCATATGCTCTAAAGTTGCTTTATTGAATTTTTCAATAAAAATATTTCCATCTTTTAAATAAGCTACTTCAAAATCTAAGGTTTTTTTGACTTTATTGACATCTAATACATTTGTACTTGGATTTTTCGCTATAACTTGCCCTATTTTAATTTGAATAGGATTTAAAGAAAAAGCTCCAACAAATGCTTCTGATCCATCATCTTCTCCTGCATAAACCGTTCCATTTAAATACCCTAATACAACAACGTTTCCTTTAGATTTAATTACTGCACCTGGATTTACATCTCCTAATACAACTACATTTCCATCAAATTCTAAATTATGTCCAGAACGCAAGGTTCCTTTATGAAACTTTGTACATCCTTCATCTGTTACATCTTTTATATTACTAAATGGAAGTTGCCCTCCTGGTAATTGCGAAAAAGTAGATTTTTCAGAAAAAATGAAAGCTATCTTTATATTTGTCTCTCTATTTATTACTCCGATTAAAATATTTTCCTCTATTTCTGTTAGTTTTCTATTAGTAAATTCAATGGCTATTTTTGCATCTCCTATGAATGCTTCAGCCTGTTTAATCTTTTCAGAAAATTTATCTTTTAAAGAGCTAAAATCGATGTTACTATCTAATTGCACAACTAACCTGTCCTTTTTTCCCTTTAGAATTACACAGTCATTCATATTTGTACGCTCCTAATTTCATTTTTTACATATTACCAAATTATAGCACTTTTATGTTCAAACTTCAATCATTTTATAACTATATAGTTTTTTTTTATTGGATAATTTTTTATATTTTTTCTAAAAAAAAGAGTTATGAAAATTCTCCATAACTCTTTTTCTAATTAATTATTTTAACATTTTATTTTACAAATTTTGCATCTCCATATGTTCCATGATCATATTTTGTTACACCATCTGAATTTAATATTTGTAACTTAAGTTCTTTAACTCCGTTTAAATCAATATCAATAAATTTAGCTCTATCAGAACTTTTCATAATACCGCTATTAAAAACTTCTTTTCCATCAGCAAAAACTTTAAATTCAGCCGTTCCTCTATAACCTAAAACTTCCCTATCCAATCCTACATAACTTTGGAATTTTTTAAATCCTTTTCCTTCAATATTAATAGTTATGTCATTATCTGATAATCCATTTATACCCTTATCAAATTTTACAACCTCTCCATTTTCAAGTCTTAAAGTCAATGGATTTTTAGCAATAGTTCTATCTTTAGCAGTCATTTTATTTGAATTTTTTACTCCTAAATCAGATAGATAAACTACGTTATCTGCAACTTGTTCAATTGCTCTTCTTGCTTCAAAATAATTTTTAGAATCTATAGCTAAGTTATTATCTCTTTTTTCAAATGAGTCTATATTTTTATTTTTTCCTGCTATTTTAAATGTGTATCTTTGGACTTCTCCTGATTTTAATTGATATTGATCATGTGGTCTAGCTCCCCACGAATTATCTCCACCAACTCCCATTTGTTTCCCAATTATTCTTAAAACTACATTTTTACTCTTATCTAATTCAAAAGGATGTCTTTTTCCACTTGAAAGTTCCTCTGGAGTATAATAAAGTGCATTAAACTCTAAAGTTTCTCTCTCTGGAACAGATGTAACTAATAACCCCTCTCCATTCTCATTAGCAATTTCAACCCATCTAATATCACTTCTATTTCCTGTTTCAGATGGATTTATATATGGAATAAAGAAATTCTCTACATTTTCTTCATAAATTCCAACATCATATCCTGTTTTTCTATCAATATAATTCTCTTCTGGTCCTCTTCCATACCACTTAACTCTATTATTTTTAGGATTTAATTCTGTTATCATACTAAATTCAGGTATTTCTGGTAAAGTTTTTGGAGAATACAATGACGAATCTACTAAAATTTCACCATTTCCATCAATAAGATATGTTACATAAAGTTTCGACGTCTCTTTTGTAGGAATATCTATTTCTAAATCTACTTTAATAACTTTATTTTCTATATTCTCAACTTTATAATTTACAACTTTACTATTTTTACCAGCATATCTCCATGTATCAAGTCTTTTCATCGCTCCATTTCCTCTGTCATTATCATTTGGAGCTCTCCAGAAATTAAACTCAAGTGGAGTTTCTATAAGATTTTTTCCGTTGCTTTCAAAAGATTTTATTCCACCTTTTTTTAAATCAATCTCCGCTTTAAAATTTTCACCTAAAATATCTAAAACACTGTTATTTTCTTTATATTTTAATTCTTTAACATTCTTTAACTCTATTTTTTCACTAATATTTTTATCTTTTAGTTGAAATTGTTCACTTGCAACGACATAACCTTTTGGTGCCCAACTTTTATCATTTTTTAATGCAAAATTTATATTTATGAAATATTCTTTTTTAGAATCTAATTTTATATCTTTTAATGGGATATCTACATCTTTTTTAGCCCCAGGTAATAAATCTACTTCAAATTTTCCACTTTTTATAACTTTTCCGTTCTCGATAACTTCCCAATTCCCGTTATAATCTTTCAAATTAGTAAACATATATTTATTTTCTAAAGATATTTTTCCTTTAGATAAATCAGAATTTTTTATACCTATATTTTGGAATACTTTTTTTACTTCTATAAGCTCTGGTTGAACTGTTCTATCTGCAAATATCAATCCATTGGCTGAGAAGTTTTTATCTGTAAACTCTTCATCTCCCCAATCTCCTCCATATGCAAAATATTTTTCTCCTGTTTTAGGGTCAATTGTTTCTATAGCTTGATCTACCCAATCCCAAATATATCCACCATGGAATATCTCATCACTTTCCATAACATCCCAATAATCTTGAAGATTTCCAATACTATTTCCCATTCCATGAGCAAATTCACATTGTAAATATGGTTTTGTATTATCTTCATAAACCAAATATGCCTTCATCTCTTCTATTGATCTATACATTCTACTATATGTATCAGTTATATCTCTTTGTGGCTCATAATGAGTAAGTCTTGTTGGATCTTTTTCTTTTAAATATTTTGCAGCTAATTCAAAGTTTTTTCCTGTTGATGATTCATTTCCTATTGACCACATAATTATTGATGGTTCATTTTTACTACGCTCAACCATAGCTTCTTGTCTATCTATAACTGCTGGTGTCCACTCTACTCTATCTTGAGGAATCTCATCAAGTCTTCCATGAGTTTCTAAATTAGCTTCATCCATAACATAAAGTCCATACTCATCACATAAATCATACCATTTAGGATCATTTGGATAATGTGAAGATCTCACTGTATTAATATTATTTTGTTTCATAAGTTCAATATCTTTACGCATTACATCTTCACTTACAACTCTACCTTTATCTCCTGTAAATTCGTGTCTATTAACTCCCCTTAACATCAATTTCTTTCCATTTACCATTATTTTGTTATCTTTTATTTCAACTTTTCTAAATCCTATTCTATTACTTACAGTTTCAATTATTTCACCTTTAGAATTCTTTAGAGCTAAAACTAATGTGTATAAATTTGGTTCCTCTGAACTCCATTTTTTAGGATTTATAAATTTTTCATTAAAACTTATAATCTGCTTTAAATCATCCCCTGTAACTTCAACAACTTTTTCAAAGTTTTTAATTTCTTTTTTCTTATCATCATAAACTTTTCCAATAACTGTATATTTTCCTGGAATAAACCCAGATTTTGTAGATACATCTACCTTCACATTTAAATCTGCATTTTCATAATTTTTATCTAAATCTGTTACAACTGTATAATCCCTTATATATGTTTTTGGAGTTGAATATAAGAAAACATCTCTAAAAATACCACTTAATTTAATCATATCTTGAGATTCTAACCAACTACCATCACTCCATCTATAAACTTTAACTGCAATCTCATTGCTTCCCTCTTTTAAAAACTTTGTTATATCAAAATCATGTCCCGTAAAAGAATCTTCACTATATCCTACATATTCTCCATTTACATATAAATAATATGCTGATTCAACACCTTGAAAAGAGATGTAAACCTCTCTTCCATCCCACTTTTTATCAATATTAAACTCTCTTTTATAATAACCAATTGGATTATAATCTTTAGGTGTATCTGGATGATTTATAGGTGTTTTTTGATATTCCCAAGGATACGCTGTATCATTATATCTAATTTGATCATATCCATGCAATTGCCAACTCGATGGAACTGGTATAGTTTTCCAATCATTTGTATTATAGGAAGTTTTATAAAAATCTTTTAAATCTTGATCTGGGTGATCTACCAATTTAAACTTCCAATCTCCGTTTAAACTTTTAAAGTTTTTAGAATTTTTAAAATCAGCATAATTCGGATTATTTAATGCTTCTTCAATAGTATTAAAAGATATTTTAGTTACGTGTGCTTTTTCTCTATTATCTCCAAATATTTCCGGATTATTTGTCCAAAACGGATTTGTTTTAGAGTAACTCCCTGGATTTATGCCCTCATGACCTTTTGCATGATTAGAACCATCTAAATTATCCGAATAGCATAATGTTGTTAATACTGAACTTAATAATAGCATCATCTTTACTGTATTCATTTTTGTAAACCCCCTCAAAATTTTAGTCCCCACTTTATTACCCTATAAATGAGCCTTTGTAAAGAGTATAAAAATAAAAATATGAAACTAATTTCACCTAGGTAAAATTAGTTTCATATTTTTTCATTTTAATATTATTTTTCTTTACAAATCCTTAAATCTTTTACTGTATCCGATAAATACCCTATCTCTTCTAAAGACATTTTTTTTATTTCATTTTTTAATTTTATACGTTTTTTTATAAAGCTATCTCTTTTAAGAGAATAAAAAAGTGAAAAAATCATTATAGGGAACAATATTAATAACGGAAATGCTATTATTATAGAAGCTGTTTTTAACATTTCTAAACCTCCCGCTGATATAAGTGCAATTGCTAAAAGAGATTGAAAAATTCCCCAAATCAATTTTTTATATCCAGGTGGATTTAAATCACCGTCTGAACTCATCATTCCTAAAACATATGTAGCTGAATCAGCAGACGTTATAAAAAATGAAGCTAATAAAACAATTGCTACTCCACTCATTAAATCTCCAAAAGGATACTTTCCAAAAACAAGAAATAATGCTGTTTCTGTATGCTCAATAGCTATTTTTGCAAACTCTTTTCCTAAAGAAATACCTAAAGTTCCAAATGCTGAAAACCAGATAAATGACACTAGAGATGGAATAACAACAACTCCGATTATAAACTCTCTGATTGTCCGTCCTTTAGATATTCTAGCTATAAAAGTCCCTACAAAAGGAGTCCAAGCTACCCAATTAGACCAATAAAATATCGTCCATGACGATAGCCATGTTTTATCTCCAAAACTATTTGTTCTTAAGCTTATTTTTAAAAAGTTATTTAAATAATTACCTAAACTTTCTGAGAATACATTAAAAATTCCAATTGTTGGCCCGAATACAATGACAATAAGAAGTAATGAAAAAGATATAAAAACGTTTAAATTTGATAAAGTTTTTATTCCTTTATCTAGGGATCCTAATGCTGAATACACAAAAACAACTGTTACAACACAAATTATTATAATTTGACTAATCATATTGTTTGGAATATTAAAAAGATAATTAAGTCCGCTATTAATTTGAAGTGCTCCTAGACCTAAAGTTGTCGCTACTCCAGTTATTGTTGCCAAAATTGCTACTACATCTATTATTGTTTTAATCTGTTTTTCATATTTTTTCCCTTTTAAAATTGGTGAAAATAAAGAGCTAATCAATCCCTTTTCACCTTTTCTAAACTGAAAATATGCCATTCCTAAAGCTAAAAAACTATATATTGCCCAAGGATGTATTCCCCAGTGGAAAAAAGATGTATTAAATGCAAAATCTATTGCTGCTTTAGAACCACTCTCTATTTCGCCTATTGGGTTTACAAAATGAGTCATCGGTTCTGCTACTCCAAAGAATACTAGCCCTACTCCCATTCCAGCTGAAAAAAGCATTGAAAACCAAGATATATTTGAATACTCTGGTTTTGAATCATCTTTTCCTAATCGAATATCTCCGTAACTACTACAACAAAGATATAAGCATACCAATGCTATTAACAATACTATTATTAAATATAAAAATCCAAAATTTGTTATTATGGAACTTAATAATACTTTTGTTATCTTTTCAAACTGAGATTTATTTAACCCAATAATTGATAAAATTGTAAAAATGATAAAAAATGAAATGTAAAAAATTGGATTCTCTTTTAATAAAAAATTTTTGAAAGTTTTTGTTTTTTCGATATCTAATCCTATATTTTCTCCTTTGTTCACACTCATGTAAAACCTCCCTTTTTTTAAATAATGTATATATTGTAACATGATTTATAGTTTCAGTCAAATTAGTGACATTTGTAAAAATAGCGAAGTTATTAACTTCGCTACTTTTAAATACTTATTTTTTAATTCTTCTTTAGTATTTTATACTCTCCTAAAGGCTCCTCTAAATACTCAAAATTACTATTTAATTCCTTTATGAAATTTTTTATCCAAATGTTTCTTAAATTATAAAAAATACTTACATCTACACCCTCTTTACTCCAAATCTCTTCATGTACACAAATTCTTTTTTTCCAATTTACAAGATTTTCTTCAGATACAGATATTATATTTACTCTATCACAAGGCATTCCATCTAAAATATAGTTATTTATACTATTATATATATCCGAAGCACTGTTATATTCTCTTTCAACTTTCGCCTCTCTTGCTGCTAAAACACCTTGTTCTTGAAAAATTTTCTCCAATTTTACTTTAGCATCAAAATCATTTTGTAAAACAATTTTTATCCACGCGGCTAATCTGCCCTCAGATGAATGAATTCTATTTTGTAACCATCCGTGTATATTTTCTAAATCAATAATCTCTTCTAATTTTTTATTTTCAAGTTTTTTTCCATATCTATTTTCAATTTCATTTCTAATATTTTTAACATCTATTCCCTCTTCTAAAGCTAAAGTAATAACACACTCTTCTATATTTTCAAACCATAATATTTTATTAAAAAGCCAATAGTGTATTTTTCCTAAAAATAAACTCATTTTACACCTCTCTATTTTTTATTTAATTTTTCTAAAACTTCATTTATATTCAATCCATGAATCTCACATGCCTGCTCTAAAGTCTCCATTTGTGCTGACGGACAACCTATACATCCCATTCCATATCCCATTAAAATTTCTACTGCCATTGGATTTATCTCAATTATATCCGCTATTATAGTATCCTTAGTTATCATTTTTTTCCTCCTTTGAATTTTTTTCTTTTATAATATCATTTCTAAACTTATCTATTGTTATTCTATCTATAAAATGACCTAATTTTTCTCCCATCTGAGCATTCTCATTGTAATATTCTAATATAATTTTTACTATATGATATGCTTCTTCTTCAGAAATATTTTTAATTAAAATATCTGCATTTCTAGGATTAAAACCAGCACTTCCTCCCACTGTTATAAAAAATTTACCATCCATATCTACAAGAACACCAATATCCTTAGAATAAGCACTTGTGCATGCATTTCTACAACCAACTACTGCTATTTTTGTTCTACAAGGAAGCTCCATTCCATGAAAGCTATTACTAATTTTCATACCTAAGCCTATAGTAGGATATTTTGATCTTTTACAAAAATTTGCAGGACAAATCTCTACATTTTTTACAGAATTTTGGGTTTTTACAGCTGGTTCCATTCCTAAATCATTCCAAATATTACATAAATCTTCTTCTTTTAAATTTGTTATTAAAATTCTTTGACCAGATGTAATTTTTAAAACACCTTTATATTTTTTAGCAACTTCTGCTATTTTTATTAATGTATCTGGTGTCACAAATCCTCCAGGAATATGAGGTGTTATTCCATATGTTTTTTTACCATTCTTAATCTTTTGTAAATTTCCTCCAAAATTTCCCACAAAATCCTCTCCTTTCTCTTTTGAATATATGATATATCTTTTTAGGTAATTTTTCTGTAACATAAGTTACATTTTTTATTTTTTTATATAAAAACAAGCTATTAAAATATAACTTTAATAGCTTGTACTTTCTATATCTTACTTAAAAACTTTAATTCTTTTAATTCATCTTCCAATTCTTTTAAAGTTAATTTATCATCATTTATTGCCATTCCCATCAATACTCCTTCAACTAAAGGAGCATCCATTATTTTTATTTTTTCTTTATTATAATCCTCATCTAAAAATTCCATTGCCAACTCTGCATTTAATATTGAACTTCCTAAATCACCAAAAATAGCAACTCCACCTTTTATATATGCTTTTTTTATAGCTTCTGCTATGATCAAAGGATTTGAGCCTAGATAATCCTCGTCTGTTCCACTTCCATTTACTACAGGAAAGTTATACTTTTTCATCTCATTACACAGTTCAATAACTTCATCAGCTAAACGTTTACTGTGAGAAACAACTACAAAACCTAACATCTTATCACCTACTTTAAATTTTCACAGATTGTATCAATAATTAAATATGAGGACATTGCCCCTGGATCTATATGACCAATACTTCTTGCTCCTAGGTAGCTTGCTCTTCCTTTTGTTGCTAACATATTTACAGTTGATTCCATTCCTTCTTTTGCCGTTATTTGAATTTTTTTCAACAATGTATCTAAAGAATCCTCTCTATTAGTTTTTAATACCTCAACTACAGGAACTATTGTATCTAGCATTGTTTTCTCGCCACACTGAGCCTTTCCTCTCATTTTTATTCCTTCTACCATCGCTTCAGCTGCTTTTGTTATATTATTCCTATCTAATGTATCAATTCCTTTTAAATTTTGAGCTACTTTCATTAATCCAGTTCCATATATTGCTCCTGAGGCTCCACCTACATTAGATATTAGTATCATTGCTATTTTATTGAAGCAATCTGAGTAATTAAGAGTTTTTAACATTTCACTCTCATCTTTAATTTTTTGAAAACCTCTAGATAAATTTACACCATGATCACTATCACCAATCTCTCTATCTAATTCACTTAAGTAATCTTTATTTTCATATATTCTATCTGCTATTTTATCTATTAAAGTTATTAATTCCATCTGTCCTCCTAGAATGTTTTTAATGCTATAGTATCAGATTTAGCATTTAATAATTTTTCAATTTCATCATTAAGTTTTAATACTGTAATTGAAAATCCTCCCATATCTAAAGATGTCATATAATTTCCTACTAAAGTTTTTTCTATAGTAATATTTTTTTCTTTTAAAATATCTGCAACTCTATTGTTAACTATAAATAATTCTATTAAAGTCGTTTCTCCTAATCCATTTATTAAAACTCCTACTTTCTCATTCTCTATTTTAGACTCTTTCAATATTTTTTCTAAAAGATGATCTACATGTGTATTTGCATCTACAAATTTTTCTCTATGAGTTCCTGGCTCTCCATGTATTCCTAATCCAATTTCAACTTCATCTTCAGATAAATCAAAACTATTTTTTTCAGTAGTAAATACCATACATGATTTTAAAGACATTCCCATTGTTTTTATATTTTCTACAACAACTTTTCCAAGTTTTTCAAGACTTTCCAAAGAATATCCCGCCTCTGCTGCTGCTCCTAAAATTTTATGTACAAATATAGTTCCTGCAATTCCTCTTCTTCCAACTGTGTAAGTACTATTTTCTACTGCTATATCATCGTCAACAATTACCTTTCCTACCTTTATTCCTTCCATCTCTGCCATTTCTGCAGCCATCTCAAAATTCATTACATCTCCACTATAATTTTTAATTATAAGAAGAACTCCTGCACCTGAATCAACCGCTTTTATTGCTTCATAGACTTTATCAGCACTAGGAGAAGTAAATATTTCTCCAGCTACTGCCGCATCTAACATCCCATACCCTACAAATCCTGCATGAGCTGGTTCATGACCACTTCCTCCTCCACTAATTAAAGCCACCTTTTCACTCTTCTTTTTTTTCCTCACAATAATTGGTAAATCTTTTACACTTTCAATACTATTTGGAAATGCTTTTATCATTCCATTAATCATCTCTTTTACGATATTCTCTTTTTTATTGATAAGTTTTTTCATAAATCTCCTCCTATTTTGAGTTATTTCAATATCTCTATATACTTTAATTTTTCTTTTTTGTCAAATACAATAAAAACTATAAAATTCTTTGTAGGATTTTTATCAACTCTTCAGTAGAAAGTAACATAAGCTAATTAAGCTAAGGGAGGAATAAA
>NZ_CAMQXC010000073.1 GCF_947038635.1 uncultured Cetobacterium sp.
GACAGGACAGAAATGTCTTCTCCCCAGACAAGACAGAAATGTCCGCTCATAATACTCCTATATACTCTAATAATTATACTCCTACTAAAAAAACGAAAAGTAGTAGTTCTATTTCTCAAGAAATAAAAGATTTATTAGAAACTGAAATTCAGGACAAGGGAACTATAGAAAACTTAATTGATGTTATAGCAACAAATCAAATTGAATTTGAAAGAGTTAAATCTGTAATTAATTACTCTAAGAAAAATGATAAGGGTTATGGATATATTTACCAAGCATTAAAAAAGAACTGGAATATTAAAACTGATAAACAAGTAAAAAATACAAAAATTGAAAAAACTATGGAATATATCACTAAGCAAACAGAAGAGAAAAAAGTAATTCAAGAAAATACAACACCTATTACTTTAACAGAAGATGATGAAAATAAAGCTATTGAAATCCTTGTAAAACAAGGCATTAATAAAAATCATTTAGCTAATATGAAAAAGAAAAGCAATAAAATTTATTTAAACACACTAAATTCAGCTTTAAGAAACATAATTTAAACACTTGTAGGCTTGATTATTTATTGATAAAAACGATTTTAAACAAAAATTAGTGTATTTATACTAAAAAGATTTTCAAAAGGCTTTTAAGTGCCTTTAAACAATTTAAACAATTTTAAAAGAGGTGAGTATGGAAATTATTAAAAAATTGGTCTTAATTTATTTGATTTTATTTAGTATTGGAGTTACTGGAGTATCAACAGTTATATTTGTAGCTACTCTTGATACTAGAAAAAATATTAAAAACGAAAAAGCATGGTGGCTTTTTATCTTACTAAGTGCAACATTTTTTCTACTTGGAAGCTCTGGAGTTACTTTTGGGATTGGTTCCCTTACTGGTAAGGTTTAGGTGATTTTATGGATATTGATGAATTGATTTTAAATGCTAAAGATGTATTTGACTTTAATGGAGCTTTAGTTATTGACTCTGACAAAAGATATGTTTTTAAAAATCATCCAGATCCTCAAAAGATAATTGATGAGTTTAATGACATTCTAAAAATGAGATTTGAAAATTGTAATGATGTTGACCGAGGAACTTATGTTTCCCCAGAAAACTATATTAAGACAAAAAAGCCATATACAGCAGAAGAGGAAGCATTTTTAATAGAACATCATAATAATCCTGAATATTGTTGTCTTAAACTTGAAAAATCAAAAAGGTCTGTTGGTGTAAAGATAAGATACCTTATAAAAAATGGATTTATAAAATAAAGGAGTGATAAAGAATGATTACTAAGACTAAAAGAAAAGCTAGATTAATCAAAAAATTTACAAAAGGAGCAATTAGATTAAGTACAGCAAATGGATCACACATTAGAAAAAATAAAAAAAGTACATTTAAAGGGATTGTCCATTGTTTATGCAAAGGTGAAGTTCTGAAAGAATTAAAAGTTGATATTATGCAGTTTATGAGTATTCACTCTAGAAGAAATAATATTAAGAGAAGAGAGGAACTTATTAAAGAACTGTATGGCCAACAATATACATATAAGCAAGTTATGGAATCTATAAGAACTGAAAATAAAAAAAGAGTAAAAGAAGAAGCTGAAATACTTAAAAAATATGGTTTCGGAGAGGTGAAATAATGATTTCAGCGACATTTAAAAATAAAACTGCTAGGATATGTCTTTCATGTATGAAGGGCTTAATTATAGCTGATAATACGACAAATAAATCACAAAAAGTTTATTGCTTAGATTGTGGGATTGAACATACTGTTAAATTTAATAAAAATGGAACTGTTAGAGTTGAAAGATTTGATAAAAAATTAAATCCAGAAAAACTAAAAGAATTAAATATTGAAAACTTAGAGTTCATTGAGCAATATGTGTTTGCGATTGCTAGGCATTTCAAGGAATGTGGTATAGATGTCTTGGAAATGTAAAGAGTGTGGAGGAGAGGTTGTTGAAATTGGTGTAGTTCCTATAACTATAATTAGATCTATTAAAAAAGATGGTAAAAGTGGAAAAATATTAGCACAACAAAAACATAAAACTGAACATAGTAAAGACTTTGTTTGTCTTAGTTGTAAAGAAAAAGCTCCTGTAATATATAAAGATTCATTAAAAATAATAGCTGATTGGGAGGAAGCTTAATGATAATGATTTTAGAAATGGATGAAAAAAATTATAATACTTTAAATTTAACCTTGAAACAATTTATGAAAATATACAGAGTTAAAAGAAATTTGACTTTAAAAGACATGGCTAAAAAGTTAGAAATATCAATTTCTTACTTATCAGCTATTGAAAATGAAAAAAGAGAACTTAGTATAAATTTTATAGAAAGTATTTTAGATAAGTTTGATTTTCTGGAAGATGAAAAAAATATCTTTGAACAAATAGTTACAAATTATTTTAAAAAAGATATAATAAATAAAAAAAAGAAGTTAGAAGAAATAGAATTAAAATTTTTATATAAATAATTTTTTATTTAATAATATATTTTATATTTAATTATTTAATAATTTCGGATGAATCTAAGCTAGTAAAATCAATACTTTAAATGGGTATAAAGGGTAGAAATTGTTACATGTTAGGGTGGTTATTGTTACAACAAAGGGTAGAAATTGTTACATGTTAGGGTGGTTATTGTTACAATAAAGGGTAGAAATTGTTACATGTTAGGGTAGTAGCTTTATTGACTTCTACCCATTCCTATGATATTCTTTATTTATAAAGGATTTATAGAATAATATTTACTAAAAATAAACTAACTAAGGGTAGATATTGTTACATATTTTTGTGGAGGATTTTATGAATAAAAAAAATAAAATAGTCCAATATAACAATGAAATGAATAATTTCAGTTTTGGAAAATTTAAGGAAAAAGAATTAGATTTATTTTTTAGTATTTGTTTTAAAGCTAAAGAGCAAGGATTAGAAAAAATAGAGATTCCATTTTCAGAATTAAAAGAATTATCCAATTATTCAAATAGAAATTTAGTTAGATTTGTAAAAGATTTAGAGGCAACATATGATAAATTAATGGATTTAAAGATAAAAAAAGGAAAAGATGAACTAAATTTTATAAAATTTAATTTATTTGATGAATATGAAATAAGTTCAGATAATAGAATGATTTCAATACAAGTAAATAAAAAATTTGAATATTTATTGAATAATATTTTAAAACTTGGAAATTATACAAAATTTGATTTGATTGAATTTGTAAGTTTAAAGAGTTCTTATTCTAAAAATATGTTTAGATTATTAAAACAATGGGATAATACAAGAAAATGGAGAAGTTTTAAAATTGAAGATTTTAGAAATTTATTATCTATTCCAGTAAAATATAGAATGTCAGAGATAGATAAATATGTATTAACTCCAATAATGGATGACTTACCAAAATATTTTGAACAATTAAAACTAGAAAAAATTAAAGAAAAAAATAGAGTTGTGGAGTTAAAATTTACTTGGAAGGGTAAAATTGATGAACTCGAAGAAGCTGAAATTATTGAAGTTGAAATTTCTCAAAAATTAAGTAAAGCAATAGAAAAAACAAAGAAAAATAAATTTATAACTTCAATTCTAACAGATGAAAACATACATAAATTAATTAATAAATATAAAGAAGCAGATTTAATAAAAGGATTAGATTATGCTTACAAAACAGTAAAACAAGTAATTCCTAATTTAACTTATCTTTTTAAAATTATTGAAACTGGAACTAAAAAAGATGAAATAAAGATAAAAGTTAAGCAAGAGAAAAAAGTGGAAAAAAAAGAGATTGAAATAGAAAGGGTAGAAATTGTTACATCATCTAAAGAACAGGGAAGTGATGACTCTTTATACCAAATGTTCTTAAATTCAGAGGAAGATATTCAAGAACCAATTTTAGAAAAAGCTAAAATTCTATTTTTAAAAGAGGTTGGAGCTGAAAATATGAATAAGATGTATGAAAAGTTTTTTAACGCATCTAAAAAGGAATTTATAATAAAAGCTATTAGAGTTGAATAATGGAGGGAAAAGTGGGAAAAGTAATTACTATAAAAAATAATAAAGGTGGAGTTGGAAAAACATTTATTACAACACAGTTAGCTGCTGGATTAGCTTATGGAGATAAAAAAGTATTAATATTAACATCAGATCCACAAAATAATGTATTTAATTTTTTATTTAAAGGGGATAAAACTTTTAAAAAAGGTCTTAAAGCAGAAGTTTTAAAAAAAGATGGAGAATATTTTAGACTTAGAAGCAATCTGTATTTTTTACCTTTAGAAGATGTTAAATTTTCAAATCAATTTTTAAAAGAAATAGTTAAATTTATAGAAAGAGTTAAAGATGAATTTGATTATATTTTAATAGATAGTATCCCAACATTAAAAATAGATGAAATATTTTTAGAATTATCAGATGATATTATAATTCCTAGTTATGCTGATGAACTAACAACAGAAAGTATTTTAGAGCTTTTGAAAACAATAGATGTTTCTAAAGTTAAAGCAATAGTAACAAATAGATATAAATCATCTTCATCAGTTCATAAAACTAATTATACAGAATTAAAAAATGATTTAGATGGAACTCCAATATTATTTACTGCCCCTATTGAAAGTTTAACTTTTATAGAGCTAATGATTCAAAATAGAAAAACTATTTGGGAGTATAATAATGCAACAGCTAAAAAAGTTCAAAATATATTCTTAGAGATATTAAAAGTAATCTAAAAGCAAGGGACAACTTGTCCCTAGCTTTTTTAAGGAGGGAAATTAATGAGTAAAGTTAGATTAGAGATTAAAAATATGATTCAAAACTCAATAGATAAAACAAATGTAAAAAAAGAAGAAGAGCATAGTTACAAAATAGATTCAATTGTAAATTTAGATTTGATTAGAGATTTAACAGATGATAAAGAAATTACTGATATGTTAATTTCTAAAACTACCTCTTTAATTAACTTACAAATAAAAAATGCTATTTCACTGGGAGAGATATTCACATCTGTTTTTGATAAATTATCTAAATCAGGAAGTAAATATGATGGATTATATGAAAAATGGTTACAACTAAATGGAGTAAATAAAAAAACAGCTTTAAGATATAGAAAAAGATATGAACTATATTCAATTGTTAATAATAAAGAAGCTATTGCAATTATGCCACAAAAATATGTGGATTTACTTTATTCAGAGGAAGATAAAGCAGAGTACATAAATATTATAAATAATGGTGGAACTTATGAGGAAGTTGTAAATTTATTAAAGGATAAGACTGCTATTCCTGAAAAGATAGAATATAATAATATAATAGATTTTGATTTTAGAAATTGTAATACACTTTTTGTTGATATTGATAAAAAAATAGAGAATTTAAAAGAAAAAGATAAAAAAGAACTACAAAAATATATAATGAAAATACAGGAGATATTAAAGTAATTGGGGGGAAAATGGGAAGTGTTATAACAACTACACAAATAATGAATAGCTTTATAATTTTAGCAGCAATGGGATTTAAAGAAATTGTTTTATCTGTGTTTTCATATAGGGATCATAGTTTTTATGATAGAGCAGACCAAAGAATAACTAAAAAATGGTTAAAAAATATTTTTATGTTGTTTTTTTATGCTTTTAGTAGTTTTATAATTGTTATACTATTAAAGCCAATAAATATAGAACAGTGTATATATTTTGGATTGTTTTATAGTCATAAATTTATCAATAAATTATTTAACGAGGAGACAAATGATGAACATAGACAATGATTTCTATATTTTAAAACAGAAGATTGAAGAAGTTGAAAATAAAAAAAATAAAATAAAGTTACATAAAATTTATCGTTATTTAGAACTTCGAAAAGTCATAAATGATGTTTATGATTTAGAAGAGTTTACATTAAATGGATATTATCAAAAGCTATTAAAATTAAAGGAAAATAATGAAATACCAAAAGACAATGATTTTTTTAAAAATATAGAAAAATTTGATAGTGACATAGAAAAATTAGAAAGAAATATTTTTACTTTTTTAAAATTTGAAGTTCTTTTAGTTTTCGTCACAACAATATTATTTGGATTACTTATTTATGTTTCATTGAAAAGTAATTATTTACAAGATTTTGATTCTTTAAAAAGTTCAAATTCGTTATATGTGTTATTTACTGCTTTAGTTATTTTATTAGGACTTGGAATTCAAAAAAAGTGGAGAGAAAATATAGAGGAAAAAGTTAAGGTATTAAAAAAATATGAATTAAAATAAAGAGAGGTTAAAAACCTTTCTTTATTAATTTTTTGTATATGCTTTTTTAAAATGATATAATATAAATAAAAATGTTGTTTTTAGAGTGTACCCTATTATAAATAGAAAAATAATAAAAATTTATATGAAAATTTATAGTTTTTTTTATAAAAAGTGTAGTAAATAAAAAAAATACTCTAAAACCGACAAAAAGGAGAAAAATGATAAAATATTATGTTAGAGTTTCAAGTGATACTCAAAATATAGATAGACAAATTTTGGCATATGATGAAGCTGATACAACTTATATTGATTATTGTTCTGGAAAAGATATAGATAGGCCTCAGCTCCAAAAGATGATTGAAGGAATAAAAGAGAATGATACAATAGTTGTTAAATCAATAGATAGACTAAGCAGAAGTACAAGAGATTTACTAGAAATAGTTGATATAATAAAAAATAAAAAAGCTAATTTAAAAATATTAGATTTGGGAATAGATACAAATACTCCAAGTGGAAAATTAGTTTTAACAATGCTTGGAGCTGTAGCTGAACTGGAAAGAGAAAATATAAAACAAAGACAAAAAGAAGGAATAGAAATAGCAAAGCAAAAAGGTATTTATCAAGGAAGAAAAAAAGGCTCTATAAAGTTAAATTCTGAACAACTTGATAGATTTAAAAAGTTTTATAAAAAAGGTTTTTCTAAAACTGATTTAGCTAAAGAATTTAATGTTCATAGAACAACTATTTATAGTTGGGAAAAAGAATTGAAAAATAGGGGGGAAATATGATGAATCAAAAATTTGTAAATAGTAGATTTTTGTTAGGTGAAGAATATTCTGAAGCAGTTTCAGCAGAGCATTTTAAAAAATCTGGAGATTTGGTAATTAATGACTATCCAGATGTAGGGTTATATTTATATAGACATTTTATTGAATTACAATTGAAATCATTGATGAAGAGATTTGATATACAATTTAATCATAACCATGATATTGAAAAACTTTTGGAAAACTTAAATGATATATTAAGTAAAGATAAAATATTGACTAATGAAGAAATAGTATTTATGTCTCAACTTATATTAAATTATGCAGATTTGGATAAAAAAGGAACT
This sequence comes from uncultured Cetobacterium sp., assembly GCF_947038635.1. Taxonomy (GTDB): domain Bacteria; phylum Fusobacteriota; class Fusobacteriia; order Fusobacteriales; family Fusobacteriaceae; genus Cetobacterium_A. The sequence goes on from NZ_CAMQXC010000073.1 coordinate 7,346, forward strand.
ACATTAAGGTATCCTAATTCTAAAAATGGAGAAAATTTAATTTTAAGTGATAAATTTATAAAAAAATATGAAATAAACAATTTGGATAATCCTTATTTGTATAAAATAAATCCAGATGAAATAAAAGCAGATATTGATAAATTATTTGAAATTTTATTTAAAATACATAGTATTTTAGAAGAAAATAAATATTATGAAGAATATTATGAAAAAGAGCCTTTTTAGGCTCTTTTTTAGTCATATATTTAGTCAAAAGAAGTTCAAGACACCCCTTAAAATCGATTTTACGAGGTCATTTTTTTTCTAAATCTTTCTCAAATATTTCATCCTTATATTGTTGAAGTTTTTCTTTTAATTTAATGGGAAAAGGTACTCCTAAAAAAGTTGCATTTTCATAAATTGAAATTCCTTCATAACCAAGAAAAAAAGTAATTGTAGCAAATCTAAAATTAGCACTTTGCTCTGTTATCCCCAAAGCCTTATCAAGGGTGGCCGCTAACCATAAAATTAAAAACATTGTTACCTTTTTAATGATTCCATCATAACACTTATCACGACTAAGTTCAGTTTTTATTCCCTTCATTACACCAGTTATAAAATCAATAATCATTCCTATAACAAGCAATTCTAGCCATTTATCTCTACCACCTAAACAAACAACAATAATACTAATAATACTTCCAACAGCAATAGATCCCCAATTAAAAATATCATTTAACCATTCAAAAATTTTATTCATTACCCCTCCAGCTTTTAATACTTCTGTTTCCAAAGAATCCTGTTAGATAAACCATTATAATTTGATACATTCTATCATCCATAGGAAATATTGGAGATTCAACTTTAAATATAAATCCTATCCACATTCCTAAAAGATTACTTAGAAGAAATCCACAAAATATAAATGCTATTAGAGGAAATACCATACTTACTGCCTTTTCTAGATTACTTCCTCTTTTGTTATTATAGTCCTGCACTTCTAATTTTTTCAACTCTATTTCCATTTGTGATTGTGTATTTTTATCTGGAATAAATTTATTAATTATTTTCAAGGCTTCATCAATTATAATCATAGGTTTCCCCCTTTTTATTTTTCAAATGCCATTTTTCTTTCTGTAGTTATATCATCTTTGAATGAAATATGAATAAACCTTTGATTAGGATAAATAATAAGTTGGTCATAACTTAATCCACTATTTTTAATTTTATTGTATGCTTCTCTTAGATTCATTCCTACTGGAACAAAATCAATAGCTCTTCCATTCATATGATCTGATGTTTTAGAACCACCAACAGCATTATTTAATTGTAAATTTCTATAAAAGCTATTAACTGTACAAGGAACATTAAGAAATAATCTAACAGTATCCATTCTAGCGGCTGTATATGCCACTATTTTTTTTAAGTTTTCAGGAACAACATTTTTTATTCCTAATCTATCTCCAGTAGAGCTTTTGATTGATTCTTTTTCAGAAAAGTAATTTGATATTTTTTTATTCATTTCAACTCCTTTTTTCATATTTATATATTATAGGTTTTTTATAATAAGTTCAATTGTTTTTCTAACTCAGATATTTCAGTATCAATATCTGTTGAATCCCATCCTTTATTTGTGTATATCAATTTTTTGTTTTCTAATTCTATTATTTTATTTTGTAGTTCTTGTTTTAAAGCCTTTGTTTTTTCTATATCTATAATCCATTCTTCATTTTCCCATTTATAAATTTTTCCATCATTTGGGTACTCTTTAGTCAAAAGCTCTTTTGTTTCATGATTTAAATATTCTCCTGGTAGTAATTCTTTTTTTCCTACAACTACCATTTCATAATCCGATAAAGTTTTAATTGATCCGTTCTCAATAATTTCATTATCTTCTAAAGGTATAATTCCATTTATCTTTTTTTCATCTACTGTCATTTCTATAATTTCTTCTCCTACCAATTTAAAACCTTCTGGAACTATATAATCACCTCTTTCGACTAATTCTGATAACTTTGCTGCTCTTATATTTTGTAAGTTTTCATCCCAAGTAATAAAATGAGGTACTTCTTCTCCTTCAAAAGTTATAAACTCTTCATTTTCAATAACTGCATGACATAAAACTTTATTTTCCGTAGCTAATTTTTTATTTAATATAAATTTTTTCATAATTTTATCCTCCGATTATTTTAAGCTGTTCTTCTCCATCTATAAGCAACTATATATGGTTGTAAATTATTGTGTGGAGCTCCTGTTCCAGATGATGTTGTCTTAATAGATCCCATTCCTCCTAATGCTCCACCTTGTCCATACCAACCACTACCACTAATTACAGAAGTTACAGTATGTCCGTGAGGTCCATTTTGGGCTTCTGTAAGAGATTCTGTTTTTGTTCCGCCTGTTTTTCCAACTGAATTAAATTCAGATTCAGATGAATTTAACCCTACAACGACTTTACCATCCCCATACCTTTCCCACTGTGTTCCAGGCCAAGTTGTAGCGGGATGCGTAGTATTTGTTGTTGTAATTATATCTCCTACTCTATATGGGCAGTAAGTCGCCTCTGTTAGTACTTTACTATTATTAGATAGGATTTCTCCGCACGTAATTTTTGCAAACTTTGATGGACCAGAACAAAATCTAAAGCCATTTGGTATCTTATATCCAGAACCAACAGAGTAATTAACATACACATCTCCATCTGCTTTTAATCCAAATCCAATTTCATTTCCTTTACCTAAACCAAAACTAACTTGACCATTATGAAAACCATAAGTGTACCCCAAAGGTTCGTTTGGTATAGCTCCAATCTCAGATGCCGTAGGCTTTTGATTTGAAGTATACACTTTGCTCCATGGAGTCCAAGTGTCGTTGCTGGAATTTGTTGTAGTCCTTATGTATGTAACAGAGTCTACGTATGTAAATATCTGGGTAGTATAACCAGAGTTTTGAGTGAGTAAAGTACCATACACTCCACCACTTGTTGGTATTGGAAGATTGGAATATCCTGACCCAGCAATTTTATACGTTCCAGATTGATACGATGATCCGTATTTTATAGTGTTCAAATCAGTGCCACTTGGTATAGTAGAGAACGCACTCATAGAGCCAGTGTCTTTTGAGGTTGGTTTAAATCCTTGATGGTATACTCCAAAGTTCTTGATATATAGATTATCGCCTTTAACGTATTTTATACCATCTGCTCCATTAAACCACGTGTTAGTAGTACCAAATCCCATACATAAAGTGTGTACAGTACTTCCTGCACCATAATAACCAATACCACACTGTACTTCATCGCTATTTGAATCAGAAACTTCAAAACCTCTAGCAAATCCACCAGATGTTCGAGGTATTTTCATATCGATTCCTACACCTTGCATGGTAATTACCCCTGTAGCTATACCGCCATTTTTTGAAAGTTTCGAATCAACTTCATTCTTTAAATCTTGAGAGGTTCTATTATATCCCCCATGAGGTGTTTTTGTATTTATCATATTAGTTAAGTTTTCTCTGATATTATTCATCAAAGTTGTGTAATTAGTAACTAGCCAAGTTTTTAAATCAAATGCTCCTTTAGCAGAGAAAACTTTATTTGTATCATTTTCTGCTAAATCTGTTTTAACTTTATTAAATCCACTATTTTTAATAAATTTAGGTTCTTTTGTATCTATATCAGCCTTTAAATCTTCAGCTTTACCACTATAAGTCCCTTTATCAAGTTTTTTTGCTATATCTAACCTTAAAGCCTCTTTAGCCGCATTTATAGCATCTGTAAAGTTTGTAGTTAAAGT
>NZ_CAMQXC010000074.1 GCF_947038635.1 uncultured Cetobacterium sp.
AGGTACAGATAGATATAGATGGAGATAATACTATAAATGATAAAACAGAAACATCGACAGCACCAGTAAAAGTTACGAGTAAAACTGATATTTTATTAGAAAAAACCACTCCAATGACAACTATTGTAAAAGGAGAAGATATAACATATACAATTAAATTAACAAATTTAGGTAATATACCTTTAAAAAATTATACATTAGAGGATATCCCAGAAATAGATAAAGTTAATTCAGATACATTAAAAAATGTAGTTATTAAATTAAATGGTTCTACAATAACTAATGCAAGTTTTGTATTCAATAAAACTCTAAATAAATTTGAATTAATAAATGAAAAACCAATAGTTCCTTTAAATGGAGTTTTAGAAGTAATATATACAATAACAAGTAAATCTGATATAACGAATATTAATTCTGGAATTACAAATATAGCTAATTTTAAATTTGAAAATATAGAAAAAGAAGCGAAAGCATTCGTTAATTTATCGACAATAAATATTACAAAAATATCAAATAACGAGAATCAAATTCTTCAAGGTGGAGATGAAGTAGTTTATACAATAGTGTTGAAAACAAACTCTAAAAATGAGCAACAAGTTATAGTAAAAGATAATCTTTTAGAAATTAATAAATATAATAATTTACCAATTTTAAAAATAGAAGATATAAAAGATATAAAAATTAATGGAGATTTAATAAATAATGGTAAAGATATGTTTACTACTCAAGGATTAAATTTAACAATACTTGGAACATCTTTAGAAAGCGATATGGAAACACTAATAACTTACACATTAATTATACCAAAGAATATTTCAGAAGAGATTTTAGAGATAAAAAATGAAGCTATTGTTATAAAAAATGAGGTGGAAATAAAAAGTGATGAGATTGTAATTCAACTAGATAAACCAAAATTACTTTTGAGACATGATGTATTTAGATATGATAATAAATATAATGATAGCAATCAAATTATTTTAGAAGAAAAACCGATAGCAGAAAATGTAGAAAGTTCTGAAGGAAAAAACTCTAAGCCACCGGTTGTATTTGCAGGAGAGGATGTTTTATACTATCTTAGCTTAGTTAATAAAACTAAAGTTCCCATGAAAGGAAAAACAGTTATTAATCATCAATTAGATACTAAACAAATAAAAGATGATAATGGGTTAAATGCATTTACAAATCATGAGTTTTTAGGTATTGTTTTTACTTCTTTAGATACTGGAGAAAAAGTTTACTATTCAAAAAATGAGCTTTATCAAAATCCACAAGTTTTAGTAAAAGGAAAGGTAAATTTAAAACAAATAGATAACATGGTTGCAGAAAATGTAGAAAATTTAAATGATATAAATAATGAAATGGCAAAATCGATATTAAATAAATTATCTAATTTATATGCGGTTTCAACTACTTCATTACCTCCTGCAACAAATTTAGGTATATCTAATCAAGAAAGTAGCTTTGAATTTGAAGATATAGTTCCTTCACGAAGCGTAATATCTTTTGTAGTAAAATCTACAGTTAATCCCAAAGGAGTATTCGCAAAAACAAAGCAAATTGCAACATATGATTATTTACCAAATGATCCGTTACAAAATACATCTGAAGGAGAGTTAAGAAGAACTCTTATTGTATTAGGTAGAAAAAATACAGATTTAGTGCTGAGTAAACGTTCTGAATTAGAGGAAGCATCAGTTGGAAAATTTATACCGTATATTATACAAATTAAAAATGTAGGAGAAGACACAGCAACAAATGTATATGTTCAGGATAAAATTCCCCCAGGATTTATATACGTTGAAGGATCAGCAGTTCAAGTTTTAAATGAAAGCTATGCTGAAAATAAAATACCAACAACAGGAGTAAAAGAGATAAAGTTTGGACCTATATCAGAGATAAAATCTGGTGATATAGTAAAAATAAAATATTTATTGAAAGTAGGTGTAGGAGTAAAACCAGGAACTTATAAAAATACAGCAATATCTATAGATAGTTTAGATAAAGCAATATCAAATTCAGATTCTGTAGATGTAGAGATTATATCAGATCCAATATTTGAGCATACAACAATTATAGGAAAAGTTTTCCACGATAGAGATGGAGACGGGATTCAAGACTATGCAACAGCTAAAAACGTTGTAATAGATGTTAAAATTCCAAAAGAGTATTATAAAAATAATACAACAACAGTTTCTAAAGATGGAAAAACATATAGTTTTAGTGATTCTTATGACAAAGTAACAATAAGAGAGATTAAAGGAAGAGTATCAGAATTAGAACCAGCAACAAATAACATGGTTGTTATAAGAAAAGAGTTAGTAAAACCGATTGTGGCAGATGTAAGAGTTCAAACAAATAGAGGAACTGATATAACTCAGCAAAGTAATGGAAAAGTTATAACAACACATACTGGTGATAAAGTAAAAGGTATGACAAGTCAAGATATAGTTATAACTCAAAGAGTAGTAAAAGATGCAAATAATAAAATAATACTCGAAATATTTATACTAAATAATGGAATACAGGAAGAAGGATTATCAGGAGTTAGATTGGCCACACCAGAGGGAATAGTTGTAGAAACAGATAGATTTGGAAGATACCATATACCTCCAGTAGCTGAAACTTTAGGGAAAAATTATATTATCAAAGTGGATACAACAACACTACCTAAAGGAGCAGAATTTACAACAGAAAACCCAAGGGTTAGGCATTTAGGGAAAGTGATGATGAAATTTAATTTTGGTGTTAAACTTCCACCATTAAAAACTCCAGAGAAAGAGAAAAAACAGTAGATAAAGTGAGAGAGAGTTCATCTCTATCTCGTTTTTTATAAATATATTGAAAAAGTAGAAATTCAGTGATAAAATGTAGTGATTAGTAAAAATAGGAGGAGTTTTAAATTGGAAGAAAAAATCACAATTACTATGCTAATTTTACTTACAATGATGTTTATGAGAAACGTAATTTAAAATAAAAATCCCCTTCTTTAAAAGGGGATTTTTATTTATATTTTTATCTCTAGAGATAAAATAATTCCTCTACCTAGTCCTTCTATATTAAAGTTGTTTCCACATGCAATAAGAGTATCCTCTTTTCCTAAAGTATATTCATTACTATTCACACGAATATGACGATTTTCTTCTAAATTATAAAATATATTAATTGCTTTAGGAGAGAGTTCTTTTCCTAAGAATTCTGATTCAATAATTTTAAAATCTAAAAGATTAATATTTTCTTTAAAAATAAGATTGAAATCAATACTTTTTTCATCCGCTAAACTACTTGTATGACTATCACCAGAGAAAAATATATGTGATAGAGGTTTTAGATAATAATTTTTTCCATCCACTTCTAACTTAACACTTCCTGACAAAAGAATAAGAAGTCTTTTGTATCCTTTAAAAGATGTGAAATTATATTCTCCAGGATTTATACTTGCTGTTGAGACCCTGAAATTAAAAGGACTATTAATAGTTGAACCATCGGGATAAATATATAGCTCTTTAGAAACTCCTCCAGTCCAAAGGCGTTCTTTTTGATTTTCTTTTCTGACAATTTTATAATCCATAGTACCCTCCATATATTGAAGTTAATCTCACTACTTATATAGCTCATAAACTCCAAATAATCAAGGCTAATTTTCCAAAAAATAAAAAAAACTCTTGAAAAAATCAAGAGAGTTATTAAGCAATCTCCATAAGAGGTTTATCTTCATTAAAAGTATTGATAAAAGATTCCTTTTCACCGTTAGCTTCTAATCCTAAAATTATTAAATCAAGTAATTCATCCATAGTTTTACCTTTTAGTAGTTCTTTTATGTTTGCTTCAAGCATTTTTCCACCTCACCCCAAAAGTTATAATATTACACATATAATAATACAAAAAAAATGTGAAATAGTCAAACAAAAAAGAGATTTTTTTCAAAAAAAATGTTATAATTTTTAGTGAAAATGATTTTTAATAGAACAAGAGGTTGAAATGAAGAGGATAATATTACCAATATTAGTTATTATATCTATTTTTATAATGGCAATTTATTCACCTAAATTAAGTGTGGATTTAAAAGGAAAAACAAAATTTCCACAAGAGTTTGTTCAAGGTGAAGTAACTAAAGTTATAGATGAAGAACTAATGAAAGACCCTGTTGTAAAGGGTAAGTTTAGAGGTGGACAAAATTTAGAAGTAAAGATTTTAGAAGGAAAATATAAAGATAAAACTTTTAAAGTTTACAACTCTTTAAGTGCTCTTCACAATGTATATGCAGATGTAGGATTAAAAGCTATATTTACAGTGAGAGAGGAAAAGGAAAAACCTACAGTGTGGTTATATAACTTAAAAAGAGATCGTGCAATCTATCTTTTAGGTGCAATATTCATAGGAGCTGTTTTAGCCTTAGGGAAAATGAAAGGGGTAAAATCTCTATTAGCTTTAGTTTTTACTGGAGCAGTAATAATATATGTATTATTGCCACTTTTATTTAAAGGTGTGGATCCAGTATCAACTTCAATACTACTATCGTCTATAATAATAGTAGTTAGTTTCTTATTAATAGGTGGATATGATAGAAAAACATATTCAGCAATAATAGGAACTATTAGTGGTATAACTATTGCAGGATTAATCTCTTATGGATTTGGAAAAATAATGAGTTTAAGTGGACTAAATTTATCTGAAGGACAACAATTACTTTATATAACAAAAGATTTTAAACTTCAGATAGAAGGATTATTATTTGTATCCATATTAATTGCTTCTCTAGGAGCCGTTATGGATGTGGCAATGTCTATATCATCATCTGTAAATGAAATACATCAACATAAAAAAAGTTTAACTTCAAAGGAACTATTCCATTCGGCTATGGTAATAGGAAAGGATATAGTTGGAACAATGATAAACACATTGATACTTGCTTTTGCTGGAGGATCATTACCTTTAATGATGATGATATGGGGTTACGGAATGGTTTATCAGCAATTCATAAATATACCAGCTATAGCAATTGAGATTGTCAATGCTTTAGCAGGAAGTATAGGTATAATAGCAACTGTACCAATAACAGCAGTTGTTTCAATATTATTAATAAAAAGAAAAGGGGAGGAATAATAGTGAAAAGCACTAAATTCTTAGTTTTAGGAGCTCTTTTATCTATGGCTTTAATTGGTTGTGGAAAAAAAGAGGAAACACCTAAAACAGCAACAAACACAGAGGTTAAGGAGTATAAAGAAAATAAGCTTAATCTAGAGAAAAAAGTTATTACAAAGGGAGAGGCAGGACCAGAGGAAGTTACTTTATCTTTTGCAGCTACGTCTGACGTTCATGGAAGAATATATCCATATGAGTATGGAATTGATTCTGAAGATAAAAGTGCAGGATTTGCAAAAACTTATACAATTGTAAAAAACTTAAGAGAAAAAAATCCAAACTTAATTTTAATGGATATAGGAGATACTGTTCAAGATAATAGTGCTGAGTTATTTAATAACTTAGAAACACATCCTATGGTTGAAGCTATGAATACAATGGATTATGATGCATGGATTTTAGGAAATCATGAATTTAATTTTGAAAAAGATTTCTTATTAAGAAATGTTAAAAATTTCAAAGGATCGGTAATCTCTGTAAACATAGAGAATGAAGATGATGGATCAAAATTTGTTTTACCATACCAAATTTATGACGTTCAAGGAGTAAAGGTAGCTTTAGTAGGAGGAATTCCACCTCATGTTCCTATGTGGGAAGCTTCAGCTCCAGAGCATTTTAAAGGACTTACTTTTGAAGATCCAATGACAGCAGTAAAAGAAACTTTAGATGAATTAGAAGGAAAATATGATGTACTTGTAGGAGCTTTCCACTTAGGAAGAAAAGATGAGTATGGAAAAACTGGTGTATTTGATTTAGCACAAGCTTATCCTCAATTTGATCTTATATTTGCAGGTCACGAGCATGCTAGATATGTAACTGATGTAAATGGAACAACAGTTCTTGAGCCAGGTGCTTACGGATGGGGAGTTTCTAATGGAGAAATCAAAGTTGTTAAAAAAGATGGTAAGTGGGAAGTTAAGGATATAGTAGCTAAAAATGTGGAAACTAAAGATGTTTCAGCAGATAAAGATATGCTAGATCAGTTTAAAAATGTTCATGATGAATCAAGAGCTGATGCAAATAAAGTAGTTGGAAAAGTAAATGGTAAATTTATAGAGAGAACAGATTATATTACTGGTGAAGATAAAGTTACAACAATGCCAACGTCTCAATTAGAGGATAATGCAATAATTGAACTAATAAATGAAGTGCAAAATCATTTTGCAAAATCAGATGTTTCAGCAGCAGCAGTATTTAATTTTGACTCAAATTTAAATGCAGGAGATTTTAAAAAGAAGGATGTTGCATTTATTTACAAGTATACAAATACTTTAATGGGTGTAAATATGACTGGAGAAAATCTATTAAAATATATGGAATGGTCGATGGATTACTATAATCAAACAGAACCAGGAGACGTAACTATATCATTTAATCCAAAAGTTAGAGGATATAACTATGATATGTTTGACGGAGTAAATTATAAAGTTGATATATCTAAGCCAACTGGGCAAAGAATAGTTGACGCAACAATAAATGGTCAACCTATAGATCCAAAGAAAACATATAAAGTAGCTGTAAATAACTATAGATTTGGAACTCTTATGAACTTAGGACTTGTAACAGCTGAAGATAAATATTATGATTCTTATGAAGAGTTACAAGATGGTGGAAGAATTAGAGATCTTATTGTAAGATATGTACAAGAAAACTTAAAAGGTGAATTAAATCCAAAAGTTGATAACAACTGGTCGATAATTGGATTTGAAGAAAATGTTCCTGGAAAGGATGCTGTTATTGAAAAAATCAGAACAGGTGAAATAAAAGTACCAATGTCTGAGGATGGAAGAACATTAAATGTTCAATCAATAAACATAAATAACATATAATAGTAGTAAAAGCAAAAAAGAGGGAAGTTTTTTCCTCTTTTTTGTTTACTTTTTCAATAAATCAAGATACAATAAAGGGAATTTAGAAAATTATATACTTAATATATATCATATGTGTTAGTTCTAGGAGGAAAGATGTATCTATTAAAATTTAAAAAGAATTTAGTTGAAAAAATATGGGGTGGAAGAGGTTTTGAAACAACTTTAGGATTTCAATTACCTACTGATGAGTTATATGGAGAATCTTGGGAAGTGAGCTGTCATCCAGCAGGGATGTCTTATGTTGAAAACGGCGAGTTAAAAGGAAAAAGTCTAGAGGATATATTTAAAAAATATAGAGAAGAGCTTGTAGGAAAAGAGATTATCGAAAAATATGGAGAAAAGTTTCCACTTTTAATAAAGTATTTAGATATCAACGATAAGCTTTCTGTACAAGTTCATCCAAGTGATGAATACGCACTAAGAGTAGAAAAGGAATTTGGTAAAAGTGAAGTTTGGTATGTTATGGAAGCTAGTTCAGATGCTAAATTAATATTAGGGTTAAAAAAAGAGATTACACCAGAGATATATAAAGAAAAAGTAGATAAAAAAGATTTTACAGGTTTATTTAATGAGGTAAGTGTAAAAAAAGGTGACTTTATAGATGTAAAACCTGGAGTTGTCCATGGAACTTTAGAGGGATCTATTTTAATATGTGAGATACAGCAAAACTCAGACACAACTTATAGAATATATGATTTTGATAGAGAAGTAAATGGAGTAAAAAGAGAGCTACATTTAGATAAAGCTATGGATGTAATTGAATTTGGAAAAGATGTAGAGATAAGTTCAGAGGTTTCAAGAGAAAAGATAAAGATTCAAGATGCAACTGTTGAGGAGTTAATAAGAGGAGAATATTTTTCTATTGATAGATTATTAGTTAATGGAATATTTCAAGATGAAAGTTATAAAAACTTTAAAATATACTCAATACTTGATGGAGAGGGAAAATTAAAGTCTGATGAAATAGAGTATGAAGTAAAAAAGGGAGACACATACTTTATACCAGCAAATAAATCAGTTACAATAAGTGGGAAATTAGAGGTTATGAAAAGCTATATATAAATAAAATTTTAGGGGGATGGTATATGTCAAATAAAGCAATAGCTCTGCTAAAAGTTTTGTTACATGGAGATATCCATTTAGATGAAATAACAAAATATGTGGATTTAGATATTAATTCTATAGAAAGAAATATAAATGTACTTAATGAATACCTACGTGAAAAAGGAATAAAACCAATAAGAAAAATAAATAATATATATAGTCTTGAAAATAGAGATGAGAAATTTTCAGAATTTTTTTCAAAATTAGATATTCTTTCATCTAGAGAAAGACAAGATATATATTGTATAAGATTACTTTTAGATGGATACATTAATTTGGAAAAAGAAAGACAAGCTATGGGTGTTTCAAGAACCACAGCAATCAAAGATTTGAAAAAAGTAAGAGAGTTTTTAGAGGAAGAGGGAATAAAAGTTGAATCTAGAAATTCTAAGGGGATTTTTCTTAAAGAGATTAATGAAGGTAATTTATATAATATGCTTTGTGAAAAAATAATGAAATTATTTATAGATAGAGAGTTCCTTTCTAAGCAAAGAAAAGAGCTATTAGAAGAGATAGATATTTTAGAAGAAAAAGAGTATTTAAAGATATATTCTCAAATAACAGAAAAATTTAAATTAAAAAAATCTTCATTTTCATACTATGCAATTTATACAATGGCAATAATTGAAAGAATAAAAGGACCTATTAATTATGAAATAAATGGAATTGAAAAACATGAAGAGTTTAAAGAAACATTATTAGAGATAGAAAATATAAAAACATCAATTGAACTTTCATCTGAATTTAAAAGATTTTTGGCAAGTGTAGTATTAAAAATTAGATATAATTGCGACTTAAATAATCCATTAAAAGAGAGTTATAAAAAATTTATTAATAAAGTTCAAGAGATATTTATCCTTAGTGATAAAGAAAAAAAGAAGTTGTATAGTCAACTTGTAACATGCTATTCAATGGGATATTTAGATAAAAAATATGGGGTTTTATGGGTTAGAAAAAGTCCAAACTCTGAAAGATGTAAAAAACTTGGTAAAATAGTTGAAGATATATTAAAAGAGTTAAGTATAGATATGATTTATTCAGATATTTTAAGATTAGCAGGTTGCATAACAAATTTTTTTATGTCAGAAGAATATGTTGAAGGATTTAAAGTATTAAGTGTATCTAGAAATATTGATAATGAATACAGCCAAAGAGTTATAGAATCTATGAAAGTTTTTTATCCTAAAATATCTTTTACAACAGAATCATTTTTAGAGTTTAGGTTTAAAAGTAAAGAAGAGATTGATAGCTATAATTTAATAATATCAGATACAGAAAGCTACAGTATAAAAACTTTAAGAAAAGTAAATACTTTAAGTTTAAGAGAGATTCAAAGGTGCTTTATAGAATATGTTTTAGATAAAAGATTTGAAAATTTAAAAAAATAATAAATGTGTTTTTTATGATATAAAATGTGTTAAAAAAAGTATATATACACACGACATTAAAAATGATACTCTATATGTACAAATCCTTTTCTCTAATATATTCCCCCTAATATATATTTGAGAAAAATTCCAGAAGAACTCCACCCCCCGGAGTTCTTTTTTTATTTTTTGTAAAAATATATTTAGTATGTTATTATGAAATAAAGAAAAGTTAAGCATATGTAAAGTAGTGAGGTTATATGGGGGAAATATGAAGTTTATAATAATATTTTTTTTAATTTCTTTTGAAGTATTTTGTGTACAATATACACCAAGAACATATCAAGAGGAATTAAATTATATTAGATTAAAAAATAAAAAGTTTAGAGTAGGGATTATAAATAGTAAATTAAACGAAGAAGTATTAAATAATAGAAGTTTAAATAGTTTATCTGAAAGTTTTTTTAAAGATTATTTAAAATTAAATGTAGAGTTTTATAAAGGAAGCGAAAGTGATATTCAGAAATCGTTTATAGATAACAATTTAGATGTAGTTGCTTTAATAAAAAAAGGAAGTATAAATGATGAGGATACTTTATATAGTGAAGATATAAAAAGAGAAAGTAATATATTAAATTTTGGAGTAAAAAGTAATAATAAAAATTTATTAGATTTAATAAATAGTGGGTTAAGAGATAATTATAATTTAATATTTAATGAATTTTCTCAAGATAGGTTAAAAGAGTTAAAAAAAAGTTTATTTATAGAGAGCTTAACTGAAGAGGAAAAAAAATTTTTTATTCAAAAAGAAAATCGAAATCTAAAAATAGCTTATATAGAGTGTGAGTCATTGACTCATTACTCTCATTCTGAAGAAAAATTTATAGGAAGAATTCCAGAGATAATAAAAATTTTAAAAAAAGATTTAGATTTTCAAATAATTGAGATAAAAACAAAAAGTGGAGATTATGAAGAGGTATATAATCTTTTTTTAAAGAAAAAAATAAATATGATAGTTACATCTGCATGTAAAGATGAGAAATGTTTGGAAAAAAATAGTTACATATTGAGCAAAGAACTTTTTAAAATCCCGATATATGAAATTTATAATAACATTAAGCTTGATGTAAATGAAAGTAAAGTTGGAATTGTAAAAAATTCTTTAGAAAGTATTGGAGTAAAAGATATATTAGTTTCTCAAAATATAAAATATTATTCATCTAGAGAGAGATTGATGAGCTCATTTTTAAATAATACATTAAAAAGTATTGTTTTATTGGATATTAACAAAATAAATAAAAAAAATATAAGAGCAAAAATAATTGGAAATATGAGTATCTCTTTTGGATTTCCAAAAGAAGATTTAATAAAAAGAGATTTATTTAATAAAATTTTGGAATATTATATTGATTTTGAAGAGATTGAAGACAGTGTAGAGAAATATAAAAATGAGATAGTTATATCAAAAAATATAGAAAATAAAAACTATATATTACTCTCTAAGATAAGTTTAGTTTTATTATTATTAATGAG
>NZ_CAMQXC010000075.1 GCF_947038635.1 uncultured Cetobacterium sp.
CCAAATCTAGAAACAACTCTAGGCTGGTCATGATTACACCAAAAAAGTGCTGTCCAAGCTTGATTATTTTGCATTCCCAACTGCCATTCGTTTAAAATTGATTTTAGCTCTTCAAAATCTGGAGCTTGTAAACTCCATTTATCTTTATTTTTATAATCTATTTTTAAATGATGAAAATTAAATACCATAGAAAGTTCATTTTCATTTTCACCAGCATATTTAACACAGTTTTCAAGAGTTGTAGATGACATCTCTCCTACAGTTATAATCTCTTTATCCATTCCAAAAGAGTCAATATTTAATTCTTTTAAGTATTCGTGAATTTTAGGACCATCAGTATAAAATCTTCTTCCATCTCCAATATTATCATCTTCGTATATAGATGGTTTAGAAATAAGGTTAACAACATCAAATCTAAATCCTTTAACACCTTTATTCATCCAAAATTTTACTATTTTTTTCATTTCATCTCTAACTTCTGGATTTTCCCAATTGAGATCAGCTTGAGTTTCATCAAATAGATGAAGATAATGCATTTTAACCTCTTCAGAATACTTCCAGGCGTTTCCACCAAATTTTGATTCCCAATTAGTGGGTGGAGTTTTAGAATTTTTACTTTTTTTAAAAATATAATAATCTTGATATTTTTTATCTCCTGCTAAAGCTTTTTTGAACCATTTATGTTCTGTTGAAGTATGGTTAAAAACCATATCTAACATTAAGTCTATTCCTCTTTTTTTAGATTCTTTAACTAACATATCAAAATCATCCATAGTACCGTAAGTAGGGTCGATATTATAGTAATCTTCAACATCATATCCATTATCTTTTTGTGGAGAGATAAAAAATGGTGTTATCCATAAATAATCTACTCCTAAATATTTTAAGTAATCTAATTTTTCAATAACTCCTTTTAAATCTCCAATTCCATCATTATTACTATCTTTAAATGATTTGGGATATATTTGATATACAACTTTATCTTTAAACATTCTCTTTATTCTCCTCTTTTCTTAAAGAAATATTCATTATTGCTATAAATAGAGAACCAATAAATATTGATAAAATATAAATTGGCCAGTTTTGAACTGCAAACCATCCATAAAAACCTGATATTGGAAGAGGATTATTTGCACCTAGATAAACAGCTAGAGCAGCAGCAAGGGCAGATCCTAAAATAGTTGATGAAATAACTTTTATTGGAGATTCAATAGCAAAAGGAATTGCTCCTTCTGTAACACCAACTAATCCCATTAAAATAGCTGATTTTCCAGCTTCTTGTAAAGCTAAACTATACTTCTTTTTAGATAAAATAGTTGCAAACCCTAGTCCTAAAGGTGGAACAACAATTCCTATCATTGCAGCGGTGTTTGGAACAGTTATTCCTGATGCAACTAAAGCTAAAGCAGTTGTAAGAGCCGCTTTATTAATAGGTCCACCTAAGTCAGCTCCCATCATTCCTCCAATAATTGCAGCTAAAATCAGTCTATTAGAACCATTCATTCCCATTAACCAAATTTCAAGAGATTTATTTAAAGTTGCAACAGGATCTCCAATTACGTAGATAATACTTAATCCAGTTATTAAAACAGCACAAATAGGCGCTATAAATATAGATGTAACTCCTGATGCAAATGCAGGTAACTTAACTTTTTTTATTATTATTTTTGTTGAATAACCAGCCAAAATACCAGCAACTAGAGCTCCTAAAAATCCAGAATTAGAATCTGCAGCTAATAATCCACCAACGAACCCTGGAGCTATAGCAACTTTGTCACCAATAGCAAAAGCTACGTATCCACCAATAAAAGGTAACATTAAACTTAAAGTTTTTCCACCAAGCTTATCTAAAGTATGTAGTAATCTAATTAGAGGTTCACTAGATTGAGCATAAGAACTATCCCAAATATTTCCAATTTCAAAGAAAGAAGCTCCAATTCTAGATAATCCCATAATAACAGCTCCAGCAACAACTAAAGGAAGCATATACGAAATCCCTGTTAAACAAGCTCTTTTAATCTCTTGAATACTAAATAGTTTATTTGAATTTTCATTTTTTTCATCAGTATTATTTTCAGATTTTATTTGATTAGCTTCAACAATTCCATCAGGATTGTTTAAGGCTTGAAGAATGGTTTCTTTACCTTTTTTTAATGGTGCAGCAACTCTTGTTTGTATATATTTTTTTCCAATAAATCTTTCCTTCTCTTTAACAGAAACATCAGTTGCAAATATAACAACATCAGCTTTTTTTATTAAATCTTCAGAGTGTTTTCCTTCAATTCCACGAGCGCCTTGTTTTTCTACTAAAAGATTTACTTCAAGTTCTTTACCTGCTTTTTCTAGTGCTTCAGCAGCTAAGTAGGTATGAGCAATTCCAGTTGGACATGCAGTAATAGCTAAAATTAGTGGTTTATCTTCAAAATATTTATTTTTATTGTCATTTTCATCTTTTTCCTCTTCAATAGAATAAAGTATATTTAAAAGTTCGCTAGCAGTTTGGGAATTTTGTAAATTTTGTATAAAACCCTCTTTCATAAAAGACGTTGTAAGTTTGCTTAAAATCTCAATATGACTTGAACCTTCCTCTTTTTTAGGAATTGCAATTAGAAAAACCAAATTAACTTTATTATCTTCATCAACAGATTCCCAAGTAGAAATAGGTTCTCTTAATCGAGCAATAGCAATAGAAGCTTCTTTAACACACTCATCTTTTCCATGAGGAATTGCTAATCCCTCTTCTAGTCCTGTAGGTGATGATAGTTCTCTTTCTATAACTGTTTTATAAAAATTTTCTTTAGAGGTAATTCTTTCATTATCATAAAGTTTATCGACTAAAACTTTAATAATATCTTTTTTATCTTTTAAATCTAGATTTAAAAGAACTAAATTTTCATTTACTAAATTTTTAAAATTCATTTGTTTCTCCTTTTACTTAAAACTTTTTGAAAAAAATTAATTTAATACCCTATAAATTAGAATACCAATTTTATAATGATTTGTAAATTTTCTATTTTTTTCAGAAAAAAATGAAATTTTTTGTTATAAAAGTACGTTTTTTGATTCTTTAGTGTTATAATTAAATTGATTTAATTTATTATTACAAAATTAACAGGTTATATTTTTTCAATTTTTTTTGAAAAGTAAGGAGGAAAAAATTAATAAAAGAATTATTTCTATTTTAGAATTATTAATTAAATATGAAAAAGTGATTACTATAAAAGAATTGAGCTCAATGTTGGATGTTAGTGATCGAAGTATCCGTTATGATTTAGAAACAATAAATGAATATTTAGAGAAGAATAGTTTAGTTCCTATTAATAAACTGAGTAAAGGTGTTTTAGAATTTAGAAATACATCTTTAATAGAATTATTAAGAATATTTAATAGTTCTAACTCTTTTTCTAAAAGCGAGTATAGAGATGAGCTAATTCTTATTAAAATAGCTTTTGAAGAGGAGATTAATATATCAGATTTATGTGAAGAGTTTGATTTAAGTCGTTCTAGTATAAAAATAACTTTGAAAAATAATGAGGATATACTAAGTAATTATAATTTAAGGTTGGTTTTAAATCCTCAGAAAGGTTTGAAATTGGTGGGTGAGGAAGAAGCTATTAGAAAAATACAATTAAAACTATTAAATCAATTTAAATATAATTCTGAAATTATAGATTTTAAACTAGAATTTTTTAGAAAGAACTTAGATAAATATTTTAAAAATATAAATATCAACCAAGTTAAGGTTTTTATTAATTATTTAATTAATTCTCTTAATAAAGTAATTTCTGATGAAGCATATAATATTTTGATTAATTATACATTTATACTTATTAATAGATTAAAACATAAAAACCCATTAACTACTTATAAAAATGAAAACTTTTTTTTGAATACCTTAGAATATAGTTTAGTGAGTAAAGCGGCATCATTAGTTGAAGCTTCAGAAAATATTAGTTTAAATAAGTATGAACTTATTAAATTTACTGATTATCTTTTAGGAAGTCATAGTTATTCAACAAGTTTTTCTATATATGAAAATTGGATAGAGATAGAGATTTTGGTAAAAAAAATAATTAGATATTTTTCTGAAGTAATAGAGGTTGATTTAAATGGTGATAATATATTATTAGAAGGACTTATTAATCATATAAAACCAACTATTTATAGAGCAAAAAACAATATTGAATTAGAAAACTCTATAGTCAAAGAATTTTTAGAAATTGATAAAATTATTTTTGAAAAAACTAAATTAGCTTTATCTTATCTTAAAGATTTTTTAAATAAATCTATTTCTGACAATGAAATTGCATTTATAGGTGTACATTTTAAGTCAGCCTTAGATAGAAATAAGTCTATAAAAAAGGAGTTAAAGAATCTTTTAATAGTTTGTGGATTAGGATTTGGAACGTCTAAATTAATTGCTCAACAAATAAAAAATAGATATGATGTTAATATAATCGGAACAATTCCATTAAACCAGTTAGATAAATATTTGGAAAATAAAAATGTAGATATTATTATAACAAATATAAATAATATAGATATAAATTATTTGAAGTTACCAGTTATTGTAGTTAATACTTTGCTAAATGGAGATGATTTTTTTAATCTTGATAAGTTAGATTTTCCAAAATATAAGAAAAAAATAATTTTAAGTAACCTCATAAAAATTATAAAAGAGGAAACAGAGATTAAAGATGAAAAAGTTCTCATTGATAAATTAAAAAATGAGTACGATGATTTAATAGTTGATGATTTAAAAGAGAGTTATAAGCCTCTTTCATCATTTTTATTAAAAGAGAGTATCTCCTTAGACTCTAATGTATATACTTGGGAAGAGACGATTAAAGCTGCTGGAGAGTTATTAGAGAGGAATAATTGTACTTTATCATCATACACAGATGAGATGATAGAAGCCATAAAGATTAATGGTTCTTATATAGTTATGGATAATTTAGTAGCATTACCTCATGCAAAAAATAAAAATAATGTATTAAAAACAGGGATGTCTTTAGTGATATGTTCGGCACCTGTTGAATTTCCAGGAAAAGTATTTGCAAAATATATATTAGCTTTTTGTTCATATGATGGAAAAGAACACTTAGATGCCTTAGTACAATTTGTAGAACTATTGAAAAAATATGAATTTGATAAAATCTTATCAAATTCGCAATCTCACAAGAAAATAATAGATACAATTAAAAAGTATGAATTTTTAAGTAATTTTGGTAAAAAGTAAATACCGTGAACTAAAAACTTGTTTTAATGTGAAAAAAGTGTTATTATATATCGAAAAACACACACAGGGGGATAAGGGATAAATGAACAAAAGAATCATACTACTAGCAGCATCATTACTAGTTTTTAGTCAAGCAACACTATCAAAAGAACGTACTTTTTTAACAAAGGCCAATGGGTATTCTGGTGAAATAAAGTTAGAGGTTATAGCAGAGGGACAAGAAGTAAAGGATATAAAAATTGTATCACATAATGAAACAGTTCCTGTTATGACAAGAGCATTTCCTATGCTAAAAGAGAGAATTTTAGAAGCTCAATCACCAATAGTAGATAGTGTTTCTGGAGCAACTCATACATCTACAGCTATTAAAAGAGCAGTAAATGATGTATATAAACAATTAGGAAAAGATTACGGAAGAATTACAGCTAGAACAAAAGGACCTGAGTTACCAGTTGCTTATTTAGAGCCTGTATCTACAGATCTTGTAATTGTAGGAGGAGGACCAGCTGGGTTAGCAGCAGCTATATCAGCAAAAGAGCAGGGTCTAAAAAATGTAATTTTAATTGAAAAAATGGATATGCTAAGTGGTAATGGAAAGTTTGATATGAACTTCTATGATTTAATAAATTCAGAGGCTCAAAAAGCTAATGGAATGAATGATACAGTAGAAAGTTTAATAAAGGACAACACAAATCCAATGGATACACCAGAACGTACAAAAACTCAAGCTGAAGGAGCTTTTGTTTTAGATAAATGGTTAAGAGAGATGGGGATTAAATTAAATTACCATTATGGAAAAAGAGGTCATATGGCTGAAAAGAATGTATACGCAGGTGAAGTTATACAGGATAAAATGGAAGCTAGAGCAAAAGAGTTAGGAGTAGATATTCGTACTTCAACAAAAGGATTGGATTTAATTATAAATAACGGTGTTGCAACAGGAGTAAAAGTTCAAAATAAAAATAATTTTTATGATATAAATGCAAAAGCTATTGTAGTTGCAACAGGTGGATTCTCAGCTAATCAAGAGTTATTGGCAAAATATGCTCCAGGAACAGAACAACTGCAACATTCAAACCAAATTAGTGCAACAGGAGATTTAATTCCTGTATTTGAAAAAAATAATATTCAATTAGCTAATTTAGAGGTAATGAACTTGATTCCATTTATTTTAGGA
The DNA here is from genome assembly GCF_947038635.1 of uncultured Cetobacterium sp. Lineage (GTDB taxonomy): Bacteria > Fusobacteriota > Fusobacteriia > Fusobacteriales > Fusobacteriaceae > Cetobacterium_A. Next base: position 6,417 of record NZ_CAMQXC010000075.1, read on the forward strand.
TCGACAAGAGATTTAGCAGGTCCTAATGGTGATGGAATGATGTTAGTTAATATAAATGGAGAGAGATTTACAAAGGAACACATTACAAAAGATGAAAGAATGGATATAGCTAAAAGTATGTTGGCTCAACCAGAAGCTAAAGTATTCTATGTATTTGATAAAAAATTATACGATTCAAGTTATCGTTTACAAAAACATACAAAAAAAGGGTATCACTTAGTTGCAAACTCAATTGAAGAGTTAGCAGACAAAATGGAAGTACCAGTAGCAACATTTAAAGAAACAGTAATAGCTTATAACAAAGGAGTACGTGGAGAGATAAAAGATCCATTTAGAGATGTTAAAGCAAAAAGAGAGTTTGATATGAGTGGACCATTTTATGCAGTTTTAGTTGAACCAGCTGTTCATATGACAAGAGGTGGAGTTGTAGCTAATGAAAAAACTGAGGTTATTCAAAATAATGGGGAAGTAGTGAAAGGACTTTTTGCAGCTGGAGAAGTAACAAGTACAAGTGCGGCATATAGTGCTTCTGTAATATTTGGACGTGTAGCTGGAGAAAACGCAGTAAAGTTTATAAATAAAAAATAATAAAAAAATCCATTCAATTACGAATGGATTTTTTTATCTATATATAACTAGTTATACATTACTCTTACAGTAACTTTTCCTTTTAAAGTATTTTCTTTTGAATTTAAAGCTAATTTTCCATTAATCTCTCTTTTATTGTATAAATTGATATTATTGTTATTAAATTCTTTAATATAAACCCTAACGGGTTCTTCTTTAAAATTATCTAAGTTAAAGTTAAGTTCATTTTCATTAGATATTTTTTTAACCACTATTTTTGTAGGGTTTATTAAATTTAATTTTGTATAAATATCAACAGTTGTATCTTTCGAACTAAAAGTCAAAATAAAATTTAGTACAAAAAAACTAAAGAAATATAATCTCTTCATTTTAATCCTCCTTAAAATTTACTAATAAAATTTAATTTTAAATTAAAATAAAGTAGTATCAACTTCTTTATGTACTGCAACTGGCTGCCATTTTAAAGGCCCTATAGCTTTGCGTCACACAGTTTCCTATGTTTTGCCTTTATTTTAATTTTTACAAATTAATCTACAATAAAATTGTACTATATTATTATTTCATTTGTCAATAGTAGAAGGATTTTTATTTAAATTAATGTTGACCTAGTATACCTATTCCTATTTCGTTAAGAATTATAATATTCTTATCTGAAAAAGATTTAGAATTATTGGGTAGTTCTTTGAAAATTATATAACTCTTATAATTTTCATTCTTTTTTAATATATCATTTTTGTTTTTAAATACTAATTTGATTATCTTTTCTTCTTTTGGTTTCAAGGTTATAAATTTTGGAAAGCACTCAAGCATTAATTCTAAACTATTATTTTGAAATTCCATAGGAGTCTCAAAATATGGCAAAAGTTTAACGTCCTTATTGCCATTGTTTATGAGGTAAATATCTGTAACAGAGTCATTATTTAAGTTTAACTCTATTTTTGTAGGGCTTATAGATAAGTTAAACTCAGTTGATAATAAAATCGTAGAGAAAAATAGATAAATCAATAATATTTTTATATAAAACACTCTCCTTTATTTATAAGGTCAAATAATCAGTTCGCTTTCTAAAATTGGTTTTCCAATATAATAACCTTGAATAAAATTTACCCCTATCTCCTTAATAAACTCAAATTCCTCTTTAGTTTCTATTCCTTCAATAGTAATTTCGTGTCTCATTATTTTTAACAAAGAAATAATTCCTTTATAAGTTTCTTTTCCTAAAGGGCAAGTGATATCTTTTAATAGACTTCTATCAATTTTAACTTTGTTAATTTTAGTTTTTAAAAGAGTTTCTAAGCTAGAATTTTCCATAGGAAAATCATCCATAGCCACTTTTATTCCTAATTTATTTAGTTGATTAATTCTAATGATAAGTTTTTCGTAGTTGAGATTACCTCTTTCGGTTAATTCAATTTCTAAATTAGATAAATTACATTTTAGTAAGGTTATTTTTTCAATAAATTCATCCATAAGTAAAGTTATTGGCGATACATTTATTGCTATTTTCTTTTCATTTTTTAAATATTTTTCAACTTTTTTTAAAATTAAAAAATCTAGTTCATGTATAATATCTAGTTTTTCTAAAAATTTGATTACTTTGATTGTAGAAATAACATCATTATCTTCATTATAAAATCTCGATAAAGCCTCATAACTCTTTATTTCCCCCTCTAAAGAATATATTGGTTGAAAAGCAACTTTTAAAATATCTTCTAAGTTGAATTTTAAAAGACTTTCAAATTGTTTATTCATATTGTCCCCCAGTATTGATATATTTTCTATAATTATTTCAAATAGACGTTTAAATAAAATTGTCCTGTATGTTCACCCTCTGTAGTAGCAGTACTTGTATCTATAAGCTTTCCTTCTAATATAAAATAACTATTTCCAGTAGAAATCTCTTTTTGTTCAGCACTTATTGAAAAGTTACCAGCTTTAATTAAAGAGTTGTTGTTTGTTAAGGATACTTTCCCATCTGTTGTAACTGGTATTAAAGTTAGTTCTTTTCCAGATATATTTTTTATAACTATTTTAGAAGTAGCGGTCTTTGAGTTATCACCTTTTAAGATTGTTCCAAAATCTAAAATTACATCTTTAGTTTCAATTTCAAAAGTTGGACCAGGTGTTTTTAGCTTTACGGTATATTGCCGTCTTACTAAACCAGATCTTTCCTTATGTATAATTGTGAATACATGAGAATCTCCACTCCAATCATCTAGAGAAAGAGAAACTAAACCATCATTATTGTAATTAATATTCATCTTTAAATTTGATTCTTGAATAGTGGCTTTAGTTTCTCCAGAAGGATTCATATTTACAGAAATTAATTCATTATTATTATAAATTATTTCTAATTTTCCATCATTAAGTTCTAATCCATTTATGAATTGCCCAGAGTTTAGATTAGTCTCTACACTAGAGTTTGTACTATTTCCAGCAAAATCAAATTTAACTTTTTCTCCTTTTATGTAGTTGTTTTTAAACTCTATTTCAATATTATTATTCTCTACAATATCTTTGACTATTACAATAGATGGATAGGAAACTTTAGTAATTCTTGAAGAGTTAGAATCCATCGGAAAATTATATTTATTGTTTGAATAATCCCCTTGAACAAAAGTTACGTTTTCTTCTGTTCTAAGATTAACTTTTTCTGAGTTGACTCCTCTAGCATATGTTAGAAAATTTTTTTTATCTTCATTTTTGATTTTTATAGCTAAGTTTCCAGATACTTCCTCTCGACTTTTATCAGAGTAAACCCAAATACCTAAGTTTGAATTATCACTACCTTTTTGTATTCCTCCCTGAATTGGAGAGTTACCTTCTAATACTCCACCTTTCAAATCTTTAAAATATGGATAAGTTTTAAGAGCGTTATTACCATAATTAGCAATATAAATCTCTCTAGGAACTGTAGTGGTATTTTGATTAAATAGATACCCTTTTGGAGCGGCAAGTTGTTTTCCAAGAGCTATCATTGGAATCTGTTTATCACCTGAAGACATATGTTTTTGTTTAAACTCAACAAAACCTGATACTTTATCTAAATCTCCATTATCGATTAAATCCTTTTCTCCAATCTCTAAATCGTTAAGTTTATAATCATATTCAAAGTTTCCAGTAGAGTTTTGATTCCCACTTTTTTTCTTAAATTTAATTTTAGGATAAAGAATCTCTCTAACCTCTCCTTGAGATGTATCTGGGATGTTTATTCTAGTTGTATTTCTCTTTTTTGAACTAGGAATTAAAGATATTTTGTAGTCATTAGAATATGGAATCTCTACGATATCACCACTTTTAGATTTTGCATAATTTATTATCTCAGTTAAAACCCCTTTAGGAATAGCTATTTTTACCTCTCCAGTTATACTGTCAACTGTTCCATAAGCACCTAAAGTAATAGCTTTAGTTTTAGAATCTATTCCTACGTCTTTTTCAATTGCTTTTCTAAATAAAGTTCCTACTCTAGATTTTTCTACAAGATAAGGATAGATTTGCTGTTTAGAGCCTATATTTAAAAATATATTCGAAACTTCCTCGAGTGGCTTAACTTTATTTATTTCACCAGTATAACCCCATTCATTTGGAGTTCCCAATCCTATTGTAGGAACTCTATCTTTATCATACGCTCCTTTTTCCTGCTTAACATAAACTGTTCCAAGAGAAACAGTGTAATAATTATTATTATAATTTTCTATATCAACTTCATCTATTATATAATCTTTTAAACCATTAATAT
>NZ_CAMQXC010000076.1 GCF_947038635.1 uncultured Cetobacterium sp.
ATTCTCAATAGTAGGAATATCTTTTGCTGCTGTTGTTGCTGATTTATTAAAATTCTCTAAAATATTCTGGATATTTTATGGGACTATCGCTTTTTCAACTATAGTTGCTGGATTTGTAATTGCTAGATTACCTTTGAAAAAATTTAAAAATGAATATTATGAAGGTAATAAAGTTGATGATAGTGGAGCTAGAAGCTTTGCAGAAGCTCTTCATTTAGCAACAACTACAGCTGGAAAAGCTTCTGAAAAAGAGATTATTGTGGATTCTCTTTTTAAAGTTTTAGTTATCTATGTAACTTTTATTCCTGTTATTATGTGTGTTGGATCTATTGGTTTGGTTATTGCAGAAAATACTAGTTTCTTCAATATCTTATCTATGCCTTTAATGCCTATTTTAAGAGGATTAGGATTTACTCATGAAGTGGCATCGCAAATGGCTCCTGCCATGATTGTTGGTTTCTCTGATATGTATCTACCTGCTCTATTTATTGAAAATACAACAAGTGAAGTAGCTAGATTTATAGTTGGAACTCTTTCTTTTGCACAATTGATATTTCTAAGTGAAACTGGTATGATTCTTGTTAATTCAAAAATGGGATTCTCTATATTAGATGTTGCTAAATTCTTTATTTTAAGAACTGCTATTACATTCCCTATTATCTATTCTATAGCTATGATACTTGTTAAATTTGGAATTTTAAGCTATTAATTTAAATAAAAAAAAACGGATTTAAAAATCCGTTTTTTATTTTTATACAAATCCTTTTGCCATCCATTTCTTAGTTTTCCAACGCCACAGCATTGCAAAACCTCTTATCCACTCGTCTGTTCCATTAGCTATCCATACTCCAACTAAAGCCCATTCCATTCTTATTCCTAGTAACCATGACAATGGTGCAGCTACTCCAAGCATAACAATGCATCCCATTATCATAGGGAATTTTATATCTCCTGCTGCGTGAAGTGCGTTTATAACTACTATATTAAACGTTCTTCCAGTTTCTATAAAAATTAACCATGGAAAAACTTTTGCTGTTGCTTTTACAACTTCCATATCTTTAGTAAATAACTCCATTATTTGAAACCTTAAAAAATAAACTATAATTGAAACTAATGCTGCAGCTATAAAAGACAGCGTTAAGCTTTTCATACATTGATTATATGCTTTGTCTTTATCTCCAGCTCCTACAAGTTGTCCTACTTGTATTGCTGTACCATGTCCTAAAGCAATGGAAAAAATCATAATAAAGGAAGATATTAATGCTAAATACGTTCTTGCTGTAATCTCAATTGTTCCCATTGTATTTACCATAGCTAGAATTATAACTTGTGTTAAACTCCACGTTAAATGCTCTCCTGCTGTAGGAATTCCAATAGATAAAATTTGCTTAACTTTTTCATAAGTAAATTTCTTCAAATCTTCTACAATTTTAAATTTACAATAATTTGTCATTACAAGTAATGAAATTATCGCACCTATAAATCTTGAAAAAACCGTAGATAATCCAACACCAGTTACTCCTAAAATTGGTGCTCCTAACCATCCAAAAATAAACATTCCATTTCCTAAGATATTTAATAAATTAACTCCTACATTTACAAACAGCATAGGTTTTGTATTTCCATAGCTTTTTAATATAGCTCCATTTGTAAGAGATATTGCTTGAAATATACAAAGTCCACCTACTAATTTAAAGTAATTCATACCAATCTCTCTAAGACTCAATGGTAATTTTATCTTTACCAAAATCCACTCCCATGCAACTAAATATACTAATCCCAAAACTGCACCAATAACCACATTCATTACTAAAGAAGCTGCTATTACCTCCTTTGTAGATTTATGATTTTTTGCACCTACATATTGAGACATAAGAATTGTTGTTCCTAAACAAATAAAACTAAGAACTGTATTTTGAATAAGTAAAACTTGGCTCATTCCCCCAACTGCTCCAACTGCTTTATCACTAAATCTCCCTAACATTATGGTATCAATATTTCCTACTACAGTAACTAATAACAGTTCTAAAAATATTGGAATTGTTATTGAAAATAATGATTTTTTTTGCTCTAACATCTATTGCCCTCTCCTACCATGATTTAATATTTTATATCGTTTTATTATACTATACCTTTAGCTTCGTGTAAATTTTTTATTGATTTTTAATGTATCATCATGTATAATCTAACGTATATTAAAATTATTATATCGATAAAGGAGAAGCTATGTTAAAAAAATTAGTTATCAGTATGCTCATTTTTTTCCTTTATTCATCTTTTTCATTCTCTATTGATGGGGATTTTCATATCCCGCACGAAATTAATTATAAAACTATCGAAGTAAAAACATTAAAAGATTTAGAGAATAAACCTACTGGAAATCATGTTTACTCTTTAGATGGATTAGATTTAAAAAAATTAAGCGTACGTAGTCGAAAAGAAGTTTTTATTTCAATGCTCCTGCCTAGTATTGAAATTGTAAACAAAGAAATTGATAGAGATATTTCTATCATAGAAATATTATCTAAGAAAAATTCTCATACTTCTGAGGAAAAAAAAGAATTAGATAGAATTTTTAAATCTTATAAAGTTTCAGCATATAATTGGTCTGAACTTAAAAAAAGAATGATTAAATACCCTACATCACTTATTCTTTCGCAAGCGGCTATTGAAAGTGGTTGGGGAACATCAAAAGTTTTTAAAGAGAAAAACAATCTTTTTGGTATGAATGCCTACAAGCATACAAATCGTACTTACAAAGAGTATGACTCTATTAAAGACTCTGTTAAAGATTTTGTTCTAACTCTTTCTAGAGTTAATGCTTATAAATCACTTAGAACCAAAGTTCATGCAGGTGAACCTCCGGAAAAAATTGCACATGGTCTAACTAATTACTCTGAATTAAAGGGTGCATATATAAAAAAGGTGCAAACAATGTTAAAACATAATGATTTTGAAAAATATGATGATGCATAAAAAAAAGTCTGCTTAATTGCAGACTTTTTTAATTTAATAAACAATCTAAATGAATAATAACATTTTTTACCAATGGGAAATCCTCTTTTATAGAATTTTCTAAGTCATCTGATATTTTATGTGCATTGTAAACACTCATATCTTTTGGAACTCTTATATGTAACTCTAAAAATATTTTATCACCAGATTTTCTCATCATAATATCATGTACATTTTTTATATCTGTATTTTCATATATATATTTTTTTATCTCTTCAATAAATTCCATATCTTGTTTATCCAGGATAGTATCTGTCGTTTCTAGTATTACACTAACTCCTTCTTTAAATATCAATACAGCAACCAATATACTTATTATTAAATCAAATATTGGATTTACATAAATAGATAATAAAATTCCTAATACTACACCAAGAGATGCAAATATATCATTTCTACTATCTTTAGCATCTGCTATCAAAGCGCTGTTTTCCGTTTCTAATCCCACTCTTATTTTCTGTTTATACATAAAATATTTTACAACTGATGAAAATAAAGCAAAATAAACTGTTAGCATTTCTGGAACTTCTCTTTTTTCACCTGAGAAAAGAATTTCTATTCCTCCCTTTCCCAACTCAAAAGCTGTAAGTATCATAAAAATTCCCATTATTACTCCAATTACACTTTCTATCTTTTCATGTCCAAAAGGGTGCGATTCATCCTCCGGTATATTACTAAAATGAATTCCTAATAAAATACCACTAGAAGTTACAACATCTGAAAGGGAATTAAATCCATCTGCTAATAATGCTCTTGATTTTCCTACATATCCAAATCCTATTTTTGTAGTAGCTAAAATTATATTCCAAAATATGGATGCTATTACAGTTTTTTGTCCTTCCTTTTTTCTAAAATCTTTATTTTCTACATCTTCTATTACAAATTCTCCATCCTCTTTCTTTTTAAACCCTATTTTTATTAAAAAATCTGAAATCGAATTATCTTTACCGACAATTAAATTTCCTTTTTTTATTTTTTTGTTAATAATAAAAAGTAAAAGTTTTGTTCCATAAGATTTAAATCTTTCATCTTTTTTTACAAAAATTCTTTTTAACTCATAATTATTTTCATTTTTTTCTAACAAAATATAAGCTATAATTTCATTTTTATTTTCTATAGTATAATATAACCCCTCTTTATCTAAAGAAAATTTCTTATCTAACTCTTGAAACTCTTCAAGTTTATTTTCTATATCCTCATATACATAACTCTTATACATCTCTCCTCCGCAAAACAATGATTAGAATATTATATAAAAAAAACTCTCCTTTTACAAGCCTGGAGAGTTTTTTATTTTTTTAATTTTGCAGACTTTTATCTTTTTTAAAAATCCCATTTAATATTAATGCTAATGCCCCGTCACCAACAACATTACAAGCAGTTCCAAAGCTATCTTGTAAAGCAAATATTGTCAGCATAAGAGCTATTCCAGTATCATCAAAACCTAATACTGATGATATTATTCCAAGTGATGCCATAACTGTTCCCCCAGGAACGCCAGGTGCTCCTATTGCAAATATTCCTAATAAAACTACAAATAATACCATTGTTCCTACTGAAGGAAGTGTTCCGTATAGTACTTGAGAAACTGTCATTACAAAGAAAACCTCTGTTAAAACTGATCCACATAGATGAACTGTGGCTCCTAACGGAATTGCAAAGTTAGCTATATCATCATCTAAACTTTTTGATTTTTTAGCACATGATAACGCTACTGGTAAAGTTGCTGCTGAAGACATTGTTCCTACAGCTGTTAAATACGCTGGTCCATAAAACTTCAATAAATTTAATGGATTTTGTTTTGATACAGCTCCACCTATTGTATATAAAATAGACAACCATATAAAGTGCCCTACTAAAACAATTACAACAACTTTTAAAAATATTGGTAACTGTTTTGTTATACTACCTTCATATGCAAGTGTTGCAAAAGTTGTTGTTATAAAAAATGGTAGTATTGGAATTATAATCTTGTAAACTATCGATAAAATAACATTATTAAACTCGTCTAAAGCGGCTTCTAACTTTTTAGAATCTGTCCATACTATTGCTAATCCTAAAAATAAAGCTAAAACTAAAGCTGACATAACAGAAAGTACTGGCGGTATATTTAACTTAAATATCATTGGTGGTAGTGTTTTTAAACCATCTACTACTGTTAATATATTTAACATTGGAATAATCATATATCCTGAAAGCATTGAAAATATAGCTGCTCCTAATGATGATAAGTATGCTAATATTAACATAGCTACTAACATTTTACTCGCATTAGCTTTCATTTTTGTTATAGCAGGTGCTATAAATCCTAAAATAATCAATGGAACTGTAAATGAAATAATTTGACCTAAAATAAATTTAATAGTTTGAATCACTCCAATTACTGGTTCACTCGAAAATAATCCAATAATTAATCCTATGATAACTCCAACAATTAACTTTAATATTAAGTTATCTTTTTTTTCTTTTGACATTTGTTCTCCCCCTTTAAATTAATTTATTAATCTCTTTCTACTTTTCAAGTTTATTACTCTTTGTTCTAATTGTCAAATATTTCTTCTATAATTTTTAAAGGAAATTTAAAATCTTTTAGTAAGTGTTGAATAGAAAATATTTTTTTGGAGGATACTTAAAATTATGATAAATTATAAAAAATTTTTCTCAAAACTAACAGAGAATATCAAGAACATAAAGAATATCAAAAATATTAACGATTTAAAAAAAGAACAAATACGTACTTTTTCTTTAATTCTTTCAATTTTATTTACAGCTTGGGAACTTTATACTTCAAATACAATAAACTCATCTAGGGAATTTATTGTCAGTAGTTTTATAATGATAATATCTATGTTTTTTATTATATATCCATTTATATACTTTTTTAGACCAAAATTAAAAATTTTTTTGAGTAATCATACAATTTTTTCTATTTTTTTAATTTTGTATTTCATTTTATTGATTCCAATCTTAGGTGGAATTGATTATATATTTTTAAATATATTTTTAGGTAGTTTTATTATTAAATTTTTACATATTATTTCTATTTTAGTATCAATGTCCTTAATAATTATTATAGTATCTAAACAATTTATCATGCTTATAAATAAAAAAAGGCAAATTAAAGGATTAGATATTCTTACAACCTTTTTAACATACATAACTTTAGGATTAGCTTTTGGTTCTTTCTATTATATTTTAAATCTAATGGCACAAAATAACCTTTTTATAGGTGTTGATAAACCCTCTACATTTAATTTAGAAAACTTTCTTAATCATCTTTATATCAGTTTGGGAAGTCTTACAACTGTTGGTTCTGGAAGTATCTCTCCTTTAAATGCGTATATACGATTACTTTGTGTTTTAGAAACTATACTCGGAATTTTCTTAACAAGTTTTTCTCTTGGATTTATCTTTTCAGCTCTTGGTGCTACATTACCACCTACTCCTCAAGAGGATAGTACTCTAGTTGCTCAACCAAATCCAAGTGTTCCTACAAAAAAATTCCCTTTGTTTTGGGGAACAGTAGATTTTCTAAAAAAAATAAAATCAGATTTAGATGATATTGAAAATACTTCAACGAATTAAATAAAATAGTATAGGCATAAGAATTCTGCATTCTTATGCCTATTTTTTATAATCTATTTTCAAAATATTTTTCAACCAAGAGTGCAGATATATTATTTCCCCAAAATATCCCTTTTTTCGTATATTTATAAAATTTTTTCTCTTTATTTATAGATATATATCCCATTTTTTCTAACTCCTCTAAAGCTCCATATATCTTATCGTATTTTTCTCCTACTAGATTACTTAATTCTTTTAATTGTACATTTTCATATTGAGCAATCCCTGATATTTTCTTTAAATTCATTACCTTTTCTGTATCTAAAGAGTAAAACGAGACTAATTTATTTAAATGATATAGCTCTATATTTTGAACTCTTCCCCCTGCTCCTACTCCAATCGGAATTAAATCTTTTAATTTATGGACATTTCTGATGTATTTATACGAATCTGTTCCTTTTGTTAATTTAGTATGCTCTAAAACTTTATAACCATTCTCCAATAAAAAGTCTAAAAATGTATCATGTAATTCTTTATCTCGTTCAGTTTTGTAATCAAAATTTTTCTCTCCAGAATTTAAATCTTTTGATATTTCAGATCCATCATGAATCATTAAAGAATAATAACTTACACTATCAGGAGATATTTCTGATACGATTCTAGCATCCTCTTTAACTTCCTCAATACTTTGGTCTAAATAATTGTATATAATATCCAAACAAACTAATCCTTGAAACTTTGCTTTAATTTCTTTTAGTCTTTTCTTTACAAACTCTTGATCATAGGTTCTATTTAGCAATTTTCTACCTCTATTTGAAAAAGTCTGTATTCCTATACTCAATCTATTAACTCCATATTTTTTCATAATCTCTAACTTTTCCCAAGTTAAATTATGAAGTGTCGTTTCAAATGTAAATTCACAATTTTCTTCTAATGGAAAAACTTCTCTTAAAGTTAATAAAACTACTTCAAGTTGATGAGGTTTTAATATTGTAGGTGTTCCTCCTCCAAAAAATATTACTGAAAACTTCTTTTTTTGTATATACATTTTATTTCTATACTTATTTATCTCTTTCACTAAAAATTTTGTATAATCCTCTAAATCGTTATCTAATTGCTTTCTATTCATATTACAAAATGAACAAATTTTATCACAAAAAGGTATATGTACATATATTCCACCATCTAAATCTTCCGGCTCCTTCTCCATTAATTTCCAATATGATTGAGGTAGTCTTAATTTTCTCTTATTTTTAGATAAAATTATATCCTTAACATCGTGATGTGATTTATATCTTATTTTAAACATTTTCATCCTCCCCCTATTTTTTATACACATTAAAATATTTGATTATCAAATTAAAAGTTAATTTAATTATAATGATTTATTCTAATTTTGTCAATTTAATTAATCTAAATAAAAAATGGAAGAATAAATCCTCCATTATTTTTTTAAATATTCTTCTACTAACTCTTCAAAAAATAATATGGTATTTCCAAAGAAATCATTTTTTTCTAAATTTCTGTCATCTAATAAGTTACTATTTTTTATTACAAAAGTTAATTCAGCTAACTCCTCCATACTACTATTTTTTATTCCTGTTAAAACTATTACAGGAACCTCTTTTAATTTAGCCTTTTGGCATAAATTTAGAATTGCTGCTGTCTCTCCTGATTTTGAAACTACTATTAACACAGGTTTTTCTTCGTAATCTCTCTCTACATTTTCCATATACTCTGACATCATAGAAAAATAACCAATTACCATTAATTTATCGGATATATATTTTGCAATAGGATTTGAAAACCCTACTCCATGAACAAAAATTGGTTTATTTTTTTTTCTTTTTAAAAGATTTTTAAATTTCATTCCTTTTTGTAAAGAAAAATCTAAACAATAATTTTCTGTAACACTCTTTTTTTCTAAGCTTGATTTCAAAGTTAATTCTAATCTATAAACCATATCAATAAATCCCTTATATCCTAATTTTTTAGATAAATTCATAACCACTGAAGTTGATGCAAAACACTCTTTTGCTACTCCCCTAACACCAATCTCTAAAGCTTTGTCTATATTATTTACTATATAACTTAATGCTAACTCTTCTGATTCTGTTAAATTATATCTTTCACCTAATTTATATATATCTATCTCCACTTTTTTCCCCCAATCTTTTATTCTATTATATCATAATTTTTAAATACTTTTTTTTCATATTTTATGTTATATTATTAAAAAGAAATTATTTAATTAAATTTATGCGAGGTGTTAAAATATGGAGCAAATTAGTTTAGAGTGTGCCCTTGAAACTCTATTAAAAAAAATACAACCCTTAAACACTGTTGAAGAGAAATATATTTTAGATAGTTTAGGCTTTGTCTTAGCAGAAGATATCTTATCTCCTTTAAATAATCCTCCGTTTAATCGTTCTCCTTTAGATGGTTTTACTTTTAATAGTAATGATAGCATAGGAGCTACTAAAGATACTCCTGTAACTTTTAATGTTATATCTGAGATTTTTGCAGGAGATTACTGCAATAAAAAAATCTCTTCTAAAGAAGCTTTTAGAATAATGACTGGAGCACCTATTCCCGATGGATGTAATTGTGTTATTAAACAAGAAGATGTAATTTTTAATGAGGAAACTAAAACTTTATACATAAGTAAAGAACTAAAGCCCTTTGAAAACTTTTGCTTTTTAGGTGAAGATTTAAAAGTTAATGACCTTGTAGTAAAAAAAGGTGAGATTATTACGTATAACCATATTGGAGTATTTGCTTCTTTAGGAATTAATACTCTCAAAGTTTTAAAAAAACCTAAAGTTGGAGTTCTAAGTTTAGGGAGCGAACTTACTATGCCTGGAGAAACTCTAGAAAAAGGTAAAATTTATAATAGTAACCTTTTTACTCTTATTAGTAAATTAAAATATCTCGGAATTGATGGAATTATATACCCTCCAATGAGTGATGATTCAATACTAGTTTCAAACTTTATATCTAAAGAACTTAAAAATATAGATTTCTTAATAACTACAGGTGGAGTATCTGTTGGAAAAAAAGATATTATGCACGATGTAATAAAAGAACTTAATGCCAATAGACTTTTTTGGAAAATTAATATTCAACCTGGAACTCCTGTTTTAGCATCTGAAAAGGATGAAAAATTAATTCTCTCTCTTTCTGGAAACCCTTTTGCATCTTTAGTTAATTTTGAACTTTTAGGAAGACCAATCTTATCTAAACTTAGTTCTAATAGTATAAAAAACACTTCTATCGTAGAAGGAATAGTTAAAGGTGGTTTTAATAAAAAATCTTCTAAAAGACGCTTTATTAGAGGGTACTTTAAAGATGGTTATATATATCTAAATGATCAGAAACATTCTTCTGGAACTATATCATCTCTTATTGGAAAAAATGCTATTGTTGAAATTACTCCAGGAACACCATGTTTAAATGAAGGCGATAAGGTTACGGTGATTTTAATTGATTAAAATTAAAGATATCAATGTTTTAATTTTAGCAGGTGGTAAAGGTAGTCGAATGAACTATTGTAATAAAGCTTTATTAAAATATAATAATGAAACTTTTTTAGATCGTTTAAATCTTCTTTTTTGTGATTTTAGTAAAGTTTATCTATCTTTAAATAGTGAACAGGATATTTCTACAGATAATTTTATTAGAATTGATGATGACTATAAAGAGATTGGCCCTATATCTGGTTTATATAAAGGAATTTTAGAAAGTGACCTAGACTATATTTTTACTGTTCCATGTGACGTTCCGAACCTAACTAAAGATTTTATTGAATATATAACTAGTTTTGTTTCACCTTATCATGATGCTTTTATAGTTAGAGATAAAGATGGATTTATTCACCCTTTACTTGGAATTTATACTAAAAAATCTCTTCCTACAATTAAAGATGCCATTGATAATGATGATTTTAAAGTTTTAAATCTAATGAATAAACTTGATATTAAATTTATTGATTTAAAATATACTATTTTTGATGATAAAAATATCTTAAAAAATATTAATACTCCAGAAGATTACAACAC
>NZ_CAMQXC010000077.1 GCF_947038635.1 uncultured Cetobacterium sp.
ATACGGCGACCACCGAGATCTACACAAGGAGTATCGTCGGCAGCGTCGGAAGTGTATAAGAGACAGAAATAGCATAACTTTCTATTCTATGATATAATAAATTTGTTAAATTAATAGAGATAGGTGATAAAAAAATGTATAAAATTCAGTATTTAATATTTAAAATTTTTCGTTATATTTTACTTCTATTTCCAGAAAAAACAAGGTTTAAATTTGCTGAGAAGTTAGGAATTATAGGTTATTATCTTATAAAAAAGAGAAGATTAATAGCTTTGGCAAATTTAAAGCTGGCTTTTCCAGATAAAACATATGAAGAAAGAAAAAAAATAGCAAAAGAGTCTTATAAAATAATGGCAAAAGCTTTTCTTTCAACATTATGGTTTGAAGATTACTTAAAAACAAATGTAGAGTTAGAGGATTTTGATCGAGTATCTTCAGTAAAAGAGAATGGAAATGGAATTGTTGTTGCTCTTATACATATGGGAAATATGGAAGCTAGTTTAAAAGCTGGTGAGAAATACAAAAGTGTAACTGTAGCAAAAGCTCAAAGAAATCCATATATAGATAATTTTATAACAGAGGCAAGAAGAAAACTAAATGTAGTATTATTAAAAAAATCTAAGCAAACTTCTAGAGAATTATTAGAGCAAATAGAAGAAAAAAATGTAATCGCATTATTTTCAGATCATAGAGATAAAGGTGCAACAGTTAATTTTTTTGGAGAAGAGACTGTTTCACCAACAGGAGCTATAAATATAGCATTAAAACATAATTTGCCCATAGTTATAGGCTATAATGTAATGCATGAAGATAATACTTGTACAACATATTTTACAAAAGAGTTAGAGTTAGTTAGAACAAACTCATTTAAAAATGATGTAAAAGTTAATACTCAGCTTATGATGAACATAATAGAGAATATAATAAAAAATCATCCAAATCAATGGATGTGGTTCCATGACAGATGGAAACTTTATAAAAAAATAAAAAATGAGAATATAAAAGGCTAGGAGGAAAAATGTTATTAGGTATAATTGGTGCAATGAATGAAGAGGTAATTCAATTAAAAGAGGCTATGGTTTTAAATGAAACTAAAGAGCTTGGAGGATATAAGTTTTATAGAGGAACTTTATTAGGAAAAGAGATTGTATTGGTTGAGTGTGGGATAGGAAAAGTAAATGCTGCAATATGTTCAACACTATTGATACAGGAGTTTAAAGTTGATAAAGTTTTATTTACTGGTGTAGCTGGAGGATTGAATCCAGATATAAATATTGGAGATATAGTTGTATCAACAGATTTAATAGAACATGACTTTGACTGTACAGCATTTGGATATGATCATGGAGTAATACCTAGAATGGAGAACTCTAAATTTAAAGCTGATGATGAGTTAGTAGAACTAGCTAAAAAAGTTGCTGAAAAGAACTTTGGAAAAGAAAGAGTATTTACGGGAACAATTGTAAGTGGAGATGAATTTGTAGCATCAAATGATAAAATAAAATGGTTAAGAGACACATTTACAGGTGAGTGTACAGAGATGGAAGGAGCTTCAGTAGCCCATGTTTGTTATGTTTTAAATAAACCTTTTGTAATAATAAGATCAATATCAGATAAAGCTAATCACGATGCAAATATGAATTTTGATGAATTTGTAAAATTAGCAGCACAAAATTCAAAAATAATAATAGAAGGTATGTTAGAACTAATATAAATTGTATATCAAGGGGGAAATGTATGGATATTGAAAAACTATTGAACGAGTTATATTCCTATTCACTGCATGGAATAAAACTAGGTTTGAAAAATATTGAAGATATTTGTAAAGCTATGGGAAATCCTCAAAAAGATTATAAAACGATTCATGTAGCTGGAACAAATGGAAAAGGCTCAACATCAACTACAATAGAGCAAGTTTTAATAGAAGATGGAAGAAAAGTTGGGAAATATACATCCCCCCATATTTTAAAATTTAACGAAAGAATATCAGTTAATGGTGTTGAAATAAGCGATGAAGATATAGCATACTATTATGCTTATGTAAAATCAGTAGTTGAAGAGTTGAAATTGACTCCAACATTTTTTGAAGTTACAACAGCTATGATGTTTAAATATTTTTCTGATAAAAAAGTAGAGTATGCAGTAATAGAAGTTGGAATGGGTGGAAGATTTGATGCTACTAATATTATTGAGGGAGATATTTGCGTTATTACAAATGTTAGTCTAGATCATACTGATTTTTTAGGGAAAAATATATATGAAATAGCTTGTGAAAAAGCGGGGATAATAAAGAAAAACTCTAAAGTTATTGTAGGAAGCTCTAATTTAGAATTTCTGAAAGGAATTGAAGAAAAAACTAAAACATATGTAAATGTAATTGAAAAATATAAAAACTCTAAATATATTTTAGATTTTACAAAATATAAAACAGTGATTGAAATAGATAATATTTTATATAATTTTTCATTATTTGGAGATTATCAATATAAGAATTTTTTGTGTGCCTATGAAGTTTTAAATGAGTTAGGAATAAAACCAGAGGTAATACAAAAAGGAATAGAAAAAGTTAAATGGCAATGTAGATTTGAAATAATATCTACTGATAAAAATGTTCTTATATTAGATGGAGCTCATAATGAAGATGGAATGAAAACACTTTGTGATACTCTAAAATCTGGATTTAAAAAGGATGAAATAATAGCAATAGTATCAATACTAAAGGATAAAGATTCTAAAAAAATTCTAGAAATATTAGAGAGTAGTGTTAGTAAAATTATATTTACATCATTATCTGAAAATTCTAGAGGCCAAAGTGCTTTAGAATTATTTGAAAAATCTAATAAAATAGATAAAGATTATAAAGAGAATATAAATGAAGCATTTAATTTAGCTAAAATAGATAATAAAAAAGTTATTTTACTTTGTGGATCATTTTATTTATTGAGTAAATTTAAAGAGGAAGTATTGAAATAATGAAGAGTAGAATTTTTTTTAAAATTTTTACATTTGTAATAGTTTTAGTGATTGGATATTTTTTATACGAACACATAATTATTTTGAAAAATGAATATATAAAAAGAGAGCAACACAAAAACATGTTTTTAGAAAAAATCGATAAAACATATAAAGAAAGAAGTAATGATTTCTATAAAAATAACTAGAGGAGCTTAAAATGGAAAGAATTATGGTAAGAAAATTTCCAAAAGTTAATGATTTAGCAAATGTTTTAGGGTTGATTCCATTATTAGATGTAAATATGGAGAAAGAGATAAAAACTCAAAGTGTTTATAGAGTAGGTTATGAATTAAGTGGTTTTTTTTCAGAGGGAGAAGAGTTACAAAGTAATATAAATGTTTTAGGTAGAAAAGAGATTGGATATTTAGAACGAATGGAAAAAACTAAAAGAAAAGAGATTCTTGAGAAATATTTAAGTTATCCTTTTCCTACATTAATTGTAACTTTGGAAAATAATATAGTAGATGAAATTGTAGAAATAGCTAAAAAATATAGAAAGCCTGTATTAAAATCAAATAATAAAACTATTGAATTTATTAGAAATGCTAAATTTTATTTACAAAAAGTTTTAGCTGAAGAGAAAATAATTGATAATTGTATATTGCTTGATGTATATGGAGTAGGAATTTTATTAAAGGGATACGAAGATGCTAGGCTTGGTGCAACAGTAGAGCTTTTAGAAAGAGGTCATAAGTTTATAACAGATACCAGATTAAAAGTTCAAAATATAGCTAATAGATTTATATTAGGATCTAATACAGCAGACAAAGAAAGTGGCGATAGTCACTTCTATCTTTTTGGAAAAGATGGAAATGACATAGATGTTACAACTCACTTTGGAATAAAAAGTACAAGAAAAAGAAAAAAAATAACTTTGTTAATTGAATTAGAAAAATGGGATGAAAAAAAATTTTATGATAGGTTGGGGTTAGATGAGGTATATGAAGAGTTTTTAGGATTTAAAATACCTAAAGTAACATTACCTGTAAGAAAAGGTAGAAATTTGGCTATTATAATTGAAACAGCAGCTATAAACTACAGATTAAAGAAGACAGGAGTAAATTCAGCAGAGTATTTTTGGAAAGAGTCTAAAAAATTAATTGAAGAAAACAGAGAAAATAAAAAGAGAGGTTTAGTTGTGAATGATAAAACAAGTATGCCAGTTAGATATATAAAATCTAGATTTAATTTAAATGTTTTAAATGGAGAAGAGTTTTTAGATAATAGATATATTACAACAACAGGAGTTTATAGACCATCATTAGCTCTTACAGGTTATTTTGATATGTATGAAGAGGAAGGGTATAAAGGTTTACAACTATTTACTGAAACTGAGTTTAAATATTTAGATAGTATACCTAAAAAAGATAAAGATAAAAATTTAGAGAAGTATTTAGATGAGGAATTTCCAGCAATTATAATCTCAGGAGTTAAAAATATTCCAGATTATTTTTTAAATAAAATTATTGAAAAGAAAATAATTTTATTGGAAACAAAATTGGATAGACCAAGTCATGTTGTGGCTACTTTTAGTGCTTATTTAGAAAACTATTTTGCACCATCTACTTCTGTACATGGAGTTTTTGTAGAGTTATATGGATTCGGGGTTCTTTTAACAGGAAAAAGTGGGATTGGAAAAAGTGAGACTGCATTAGAACTTATTCACAGAGGACATAGATTAATAGCTGATGATTCAGTTAGATTTGAAAAAGGTGTAATAGGCGATATAACAGGAAGAGCATCAAAATTACCATACTTTATGGAGATACGGGGATTGGGAATTATTGATGTTAAAGCATTATATGGTGTAGGTGCAGTTAGAATTAGTAAAAGACTTGATATGATAATTGAACTTCAAGAGCTAAAAAGTGAAGACTATTTAACTGCTATGGATTACCAAGAGTCAACAGAGGTTTTATTAGGAAATGAAATTCCTAAAATAAAATTATATATATCTTCTGGTAGAAATGCAGCAGCTATGGTAGAGATTGCTGTAATGAATCTTATGGCCAAAAGAATGGGGTATAATTCGGAAGAGGTTTACTTAAAAGAGTTAAAAAATAAAAATTATAATGATTAATAATCGGGGGATTTAAATTGAAAAGAAATAAACTTAAAGTTTTGAGAGAGTATATATACATCTATATAGGAACATTAATAGCTTCAGTTGCCATAAATGCATTTTTAGTACCATCTAATTTAGCACCTGGTGGGGCAACAGGTCTTTCAATTCTAATAAATTATATGACAGGAATACCTGTTGGAACTTTAATATTTGTTATAAATATACCACTATTTATAATAGGAGTTAAAATTTTTGGAAGATCTTATGGAGCTAAGACTTTAGCTGGGATTTCGTTTTTATCTCTAAATGTTGAATTGATAAAAAAGGCAGTACCTGAAATAGATAAAATTATAGATTTTACAAATCCAAGTAATATTTTTTTAGGGACTCTGTATGGAGGACTTTTAATGGGAATTGGGTTAGGAACTGTTATAAAAAATGGTGGAACAACAGGTGGTAGTGATATAATATCAGGAATTTTAAATAAATTTTTTAGAATTCCAATAGGTCAAGCATTGATCCTTATTGATTCAACAGTAGTTTTATTAGCAGCATATATTTTTGGTGCAGAAAAAGCATTATATGCATTGATAAATTTATATGCAACTGGGATAGTTATAAATAAGTTAATTAATGGTTTAGGAAATGCTAAAATGGCTTATATAGTGACTTCAGAAGTTGAAAAAGTGCGGAAGATAATTGTAGAAGATTTAGGGAAAACAGGAAATTATTATCAAGCAGAAGCTCTATATTCAAAAAGTAGAAGAGATGTGGTAACAACAGTTCTTAGAAATAGAGAGATTTTTTTATTAAAAGAGCTTATAACAGAGGTTGATAAAGAGGCTTTTGTTGTTGTTTCAGATGTCCATGAGGTACTAGGAAGAGGATATACATTTGATATAGATAGTACTTTAAAAAATAGAAAGGAAAAATAATGAAAGAAATAAAGGAAAAGATAGACCAGAGCAATAATATAATTATTGTAGGGCATGTAAATCCAGATGGAGATACAGTAGGAGCTGGATTAGCTCTTTTATTAGGACTTGAAAAAAAATATCCAGAAAAAAGAATAGATTTTGTTTTACAAGATGATGTTCCAAAAAATATAGCATTTTTAAAAGGATGCGATAGAATAAAAAAAATAGAGGATGTTATAAATCCTAATTATGATTTAGCTATTTTTGTTGATTCTGCTACAGTAGAAAGAGTAGGAAAAGTTGCAAAATTAGTTGGAGATATATTTAAGATAAATATAGATCACCATATAAGTAATCCCAAATATGGAGATATAAATATAGTGAAAGATATTTCTTCAACTTCAGAGATTATGTATTCAATTTTAAAAGATTTGAATCTGGATATTACTTTAGAGATGGGTGAAGCAATTTATTTAGGATTAGTAAATGATACAGGAAATTTTGCTCATAGTAATGTAACAGATAAAACATTTTTAGTAGCTTCTGAATTAATGAAAATAGGTGTAAACAATAATAAAATTGTGAATGATTTTTTTAAAACAAAATCTTATGAAAGAATGAAAGTTTTAGGGAAAGCATTAAGTGAAATGGTATTTGTAAAAGAAAAGAAATTAATGTATTTCTATTTATCTTTTGAAACATTAAAAAGTTTAAATGCTATAAAAGATGATACAGAAGGAATTGTAGAGGAATTAATCAATTATAGTGGAAGTGAAGTTTCTCTTTTTCTAAGAGAAGAAGAAAGTGGAAAAATAAAAGGTAGTCTGAGAAGTAAGCATGATATAGATGTTAATAAAATAGCAGGAATTTTTGGTGGTGGAGGTCATATAAAAGCAGCAGGTTTTACAACTGAACTTTCATCAGAGGAAATTATAAAAAAAGTAGTAGAAAATTTATAAATAGTGTATAATTTTATAAAAAAGGAGGGTGTGTAAATGGCAGATTTTGATATAATTTTTTTAAAACCCACTAGATTTGAGGATTGCTTAAAATGTGTAGAGCATATAAAATCTGAAAAGATAGTTCATATAAACTTATGTGATTTAGATTCTGAAAAATCTCAAAGAGTTCTAGATTTTATTAGTGGGGCTGTACATATACAAGAAGGGCAGATAATTAATCCTGGAGATAAAATATATTGTTCAATTCCAAAAAATAAATCATACGAGTTAGATTATAAAGAGTTATCTAATAATATAACAAATCCAAGATTTGATGAAGAGGAAGAGATTATTCCAAGATATCATAGAAGATAGATAAAAAGGGACTTTTAAAAGTCCCTTTTTTTACATTAAGATATTTTTAGTTTTTTATTTAATCAGCCAATAAAAAAGCTTGGCAACTACCTATCCTCCCAGGGGGCTGCCCCCCAAGTACTTTCGGCGTTTACGGGCTTAACTTCCAGGTTCGAAATGTTACTGGGTGTACCTCCGTAGCTATCGTTGCCAAGCTATATAATAATAACATTTTTTTTAAGAAATGTCAATAAAAAAAATGGACCTAAGTCCATTTTTTCTAATGAATAATATTAAAGATAAGATCTTCATCTTTGTAGTCAACTTCAACAGTTTCTCTTTCTTTAACATCTCCTTTTAAGATAATTTTAGCTATCTCAGTTTCAATATATTTTTGAATATATCTTCTCAATGGTCTAGCACCAAATTGAGGATCATACGCAGTTTTAGCTAAAAATTCAGCAGCATTATCAGTAATTTTAAAATTGATTTTTCTATCTTTTAATTTGTTTTCTAAAGCTTTTAAAAGTTGACGCACAATATTTTTAATCTCTTTGAGTCCAAGACCTCTAAATATAATAGTCTCATCTATTCTATTTAAAAACTCAGGTCTAAAATTAGAAAGAAGCATTTGATTAATATTAAATCTAGTTTCTTCTTTTAAACTAGGATCTTCTAAAATTAAATGGCTACCAATATTAGATGTCATGATAATTAGAGTATTTTTAAAATCAACAACTTTTCCTTGACCATCAGTTAATCTACCATCATCTAAAACTTGTAAAAGAACATTAAAAGTATCAGGATGAGCTTTTTCAATTTCATCAAAAAGGATAACAGAATATGGTTTTCTTCTAACAGCTTCAGTTAATTGTCCACCCTCTTCATAACCAACATATCCTGGAGGGGCACCAATTAATCTAGTAACTGAAAACTTATCCATATATTCACTCATATCTATTCTTATTACATTTTCTTCATCGTCAAATAAGAAATAAGCTAAAGATTTAGCTAAGTAAGTTTTACCAACACCAGTAGGTCCTAAGAAGACGAAAGATCCAATAGGTCTATTAGGGTCTTTAAGACCAGCACGAGCTCTTAAAATAGTTTCAGATACAGCTTTAACGGCTTCTTCTTGCCCAATAACTCTAGCATTTAGATTATCTTCTAATTTTAAAAGTTTTTCTTTTTCACTTTCCATAAGTTTAGAAAGAGGAATACCTGTCCATTTAGATATAACTTCTGAAATTTCTTCAACTCCAACTTCCTGCTTAACAAGTTTATTAATTGGAACTTCTTCAAGACGTTCTTGTTCCTGTATAAGCTCTTTTTCAAGAGTAGCTAACTTACCATATTTTAGTTCAGCTAGTCTATTTAAATCATATTTTCTTTCAGCTTCTAAAATTTCAAGTTTTACTTTTTCAATTTCAGCTTTAATATCTTTAACTTTATTTAAATCTTGTTTTTCATTTTCCCATTGTGCTTTTAAAAGTGATTTTTGCTCTGTTAAGTTAGAAAGTTCCTTTTCTAAAATTTCAAGTCTTTCTTTAGAGTATGGATCAGTCTCTTTTTTTAGAGCTTCTTTTTCAATTTCTAATTGCATAACTTTTCTTGTTAATTGATCTAGCTCTTCTGGCATAGAGTCCATCTCAGTTCTAATCATAGCTGCAGCTTCATCTATAAGGTCAATTGCTTTATCAGGTAACTGTCTATCAGGAATATATCTATGACTAAGAACAGCTGCTTCAACAATAGCACCATCAGTTATTCTAATACCATGATAAACTTCAAACTTTTCTTTGATACCTCTTAAAATAGAGATTGTATCTTCAACAGTTGGTTCATTAACCATAACTACTTGGAAACGTCTCTCTAAAGCAGGATCTTTTTCAATATACTTTCTATATTCATCTAAAGTTGTTGCACCAATAACTTTTATCTCTCCTCTTGCTAACATAGGCTTTAATAAGTTACCAGCATCCATAGCACCATCAGATTTTCCAGCTCCAACAATTGTATGTATTTCATCTATAAATAGAATAATTTCACCGTTGGAATCCTCTACTTCTTTTAAAACAGCTTTTAAACGTTCTTCAAATTCTCCTCTAAATTTAGCACCAGCAATTAGTGATCCCATATCTAAAGAAAAGACCTTTTTGTTTTTTAAAGAATCAGGAACATCTCCATTTAGTATTCTTTGAGCGAATCCTTCAGCAATAGCAGTTTTACCCACTCCAGGTTCACCAATTAATACAGGATTATTTTTAGTTCTTCTAGATATAATTTGAATAGTTCTTCTGATCTCACTATCTCTTCCAATAATAGGGTCAATCTTACCTTGACGAGCTAATTCTACTAAATCACGACCATATTTTTCTAAAACCTCATATTTAACTTCAGGATTAGGAGAATCTACTTTCTTATTTCCTCTAATCTCTAAAATAGTTTTTTCAAATAGAATACGGTCAATTCCTAATTTTGCTAAAAAACTTGTGTTATCAAGTAAAGATAGGAAAATATGTTCTACACTAATGTAAGAATCTCCCATCAATTGCATAAGCTTTTGTGCTTCCATTAAAATTTCGTTTGTTTTAGAGTCTAAACCAATTGAAGTATTAGTAGCTCCTTGAATTTTAGGAAGTTTATTACAAAGATCTTCTAAACTATTTTGTAAAGAATTTGTATTAACTCCCATTTTTGTTAAAACTCTAATAATTAATCCATCTTTATGAGCAACTAAAGCTAGTGCTAAAATTTCAGGTTTAATGCTTTGCTGCATATAAGTTTGAGCAATAGTTTGTGCATCAGTTAATGCAAGCATCGAGTTTTCTGTAAAATTATTAGGATTCATAAATATCACCTCTTAATAAAAGATAATTAAATTATTTTAAGCTGATTATTTTGTCCTCTTCTCCAATCTCTTTTAGATGTTCATTTCTAACAATTTCAATGACTTCCATCATTTTCTTTTGTATATGATCGTAACCAACATCTTTTATATGAGGAAGAATGCAGTCAGAACAATCTTTAATTCCACCAGCTGTATATTTATACTTACCTCCGCACTCATTTCCTAGCATGTAAAGTGGACAATAACAAAATAAACAGTTAAAGTTCTCAGTATTCTCCATTTTATGACATGGAAAAAATTCACAATTTTTATTTTGATTAAATTTATAATTCATAATACCTCCCAAATAAATAAAAAATCTATATCTAAAATATACTACTCTTGAATAATTAAATCAAGAGAAATAAACAAAAAAACAGTCTAAATAAAAAATTTAGACTGTTTTTGAATGT
>NZ_CAMQXC010000078.1 GCF_947038635.1 uncultured Cetobacterium sp.
CTCATAGCTGTTCCTATAGCTATTAATAATAATATCAAAGTTACAAAAGATAAAACATTTATAAGGATTTGAGTATATAAATGAAGATCTTGCTCTTTTCCTAATCCAGTTTGTAAAACAATCTTTCTTATTGCTACTGTTAAAACAGAATCTTGCAATAAGTTTAAGAAAATTTGAAATATCCAGTTAAAAATATATACTGTAATAACTATAGGTAATATAGCAATTAATCCACTATAAAAACTGGCTTTTACTCTTTTCATCTTTTATTCTCCTCTTTGTATCTCTACCTTAGACACTCTCATCTTCTCAACTTCAACTACTACTAATTTAACATCTTGAAAGTCTACAATATCTCCTATTGCAGGAATTTTTCCAAGTTCTGACATTATTAATCCACCTAAACTCTCATAATCCTCTGATATTGGCAAATCAATATTTAAACTTTTATTTATTGTTTCTATATCAAGCATTGCATCAACTTCGTATCTATTATCGTCAATTTCTTTAATGCTTTCTTCCTCTTCATTGTCAAACTCATCACGAATTTCTCCAACAATCTCTTCTAATAAATCTTCTATTGTTAAAACTCCACCAATACCACCATACTCATCTAATACAAGCGCAATGTGCACTTTTTTACTTTTAAATTCTTGTAAAATTTCTATAATTGACTTTGTCTCAGGAACATAATAAGCCTCTCTTACTAACTCTTTAACTTGAGTATCTGTACTATGTGCTTTTAAGTAATTTAAAACATCTTTAGTATATAAAACACCTATAATATTATCAATAGTTTCTTCATATACAGGTATTCTTGAGAATCCAGCTTCTATCATCTCTTCCCAAATATCGTCTAAAGTTTTATTTCCTTCAACTGCAAACATCGATGTTCTCGGTGTCATAATCTCTTTTGCATTAGTTTCACCTAAGCCTACAATTGAGTGAATCATTTCTTTTTCCTCTTCTTCTATAATACCCTCAGCTTCACCCACATTTACAAAAGATATTAAATCCTCTTCTGTAAACATTATATTTTCAGTTTTTACTTCAACTCCTAAAATTCTACCAATTAATATAGATGTCCACATTAATATTTTTACAATTGGTTTCATTAATAATCCAAAATAATACATAGGACCAATTACTAATTTTGAGAATCCTTTAGAATTATTTTTGGCCATTATTTTCGGTGTTATTTCTCCAAATATAAGAATTAAAACTGTCATAATCCCTGTTACGATAGCCAAACTTCTAGGAGAATTTCCCATTATATTAATTGCTAAAGCAGTTGCAATAGATGATCCCAAAATATTTACTATATTATTTCCTAAAAGCATACCTGTTAAAATCTCATTTGGACTTTTTAACCACTTTTTCAATAAATGTGCTGTTTTCTTATTCGACTTCTCAATATCTTCTAAATCTGTTGTTTTAAAAGATGTTAATGCTGTTTCTGAGGCTGAAAAAAAACCAGATAGTAAAATTAATACAACTAATATAATAATATCACGATACGTGTCCAACTTTATAATACACCTTCCTTATTTTTTAAATTGAATGCTTATATATTCTACCATAATTCTCCATAAAAAACAATATACTGTACTTTTTAAACCAGTACTTTGATAAAGAATAAAAAGGAAAGCTGTTAGCTTTCCTTATTTTACTAAAAATAATATGTCACCTTTTTTTACTACTTTTCCATTCTCAGCTCTTAAAGCTACTATAGTTCCTGCTACTGATGATTTAACTTCGTTCATCATCTTCATAGCCTCAACTATACATACTGTATCTCCTACCTCTACTTTATCTCCAATTTTAACAAAGTCTTCTGAGTCAGGTGAAGGTGCTGAATAATATGTTCCAACCATTGGAGAAACAATCTCTTTTCCTTCTACAACTACTTCTTCTGAAGATTCTATCTCTTCAATCTCTATCTCTTTATTAGTTAAAGTTGGTTGTTCTACATACTTAATATTTGAAGTTACTACCTCTTGTCTTAGTTCTTCTTTTTTCATAGTAAGCTTTGTTCCATTAACTTCTACACTAATTTCAGAAAGATTATGCTCCTCTATACTTTTAGCTAATTTTTTTACGCTTTCTAAATCTAACTTCATTGTTCCTCCTTAATTACTTCCTATTACTCTTAATTCCTTTACAGAATCTAAAGAACTGATTTTTTCTAACATCTCTTCAATTTTTCTAAGTAAATTTTCTGTTGTTTGGATAGAGATTGTTACTCTACTCACACCATCTATTGCTATATTTTGAACAATTGTTAAGATGTTCATTTGCTCTCCTGCAATAATATCTAAAACTCTTGCTAAAATTCCAGGTCTATCCATTAAAGATAAATGTATACTAAATACTTTTTCTTTTCCACCTTCGAAAAATGGTTTTATATAGTCTTTATATTTATAATACGTACTTCTACTTATTCCAACTCTCTTTATAGCCTCATATTTTGAAATTCTTTCAGCTTGAACAATCTCATTTACCTTTATAACACTTTGAATCGAATTTGGTAGTATTCTCTTATCTACAATATAAAATTCTTTTTTATCCATTCTAAACTCTCCCCTATATTTTTTTTCCAATTTTAAATGCCTTTAACGTATTATTAAGTAACATTGCTATAGTCATGGGTCCTACTCCCCCTGGAACAGGTGTTATATATGATACTTTTTCTTTTACAGATTCAAAGTCCACATCTCCACAAATCTTGTTATTTTCATCTCTGTTTATTCCAACATCTATTATAATAGCACCTGTCTTAATCATATCACCTTTTAAGAAATTAGCTTTTCCTATAGCTACTATTACAACATCTGCATTTTTTGTTTTTTCTGCAAGATTTTTTGTTTTACTATTACAAACTGTTACTGTTGCTCCTTCATTTATTAAAAGTGCCGTCATAGGTTTTCCAACAATATTACTTCTACCTATAACAACGATATCTTTTCCCTCTAAAGCTATCTTATACTCTTCAAATAATCGTAGTATACCTGCAGGAGTACATGAGATTAACGCTGTTTCATCTCCTAAAACCACTTTCCCTAAATTTTCTGGTTTAAACCCATCTACATCTTTATTTATATCTATTGCTTCTATTACCTTTGGTGTATCTATATGATCAGGTAATGGTAATTGAACTAATATTCCATCAACTGTTTCATCGCTATTTAATTCTTCTATCTTTCTTAAAAGCTCTTCTTCAGTTACATCTGCTGGCATAATAAAGTTTTTTGATTCTATTCCAACTTCTGCACATTGTTTTATCTTAGAATTAACATAAATTTTAGATGCTAAGTTATCTCCCGCCTGTATTACTGCCAATCCTGGAACTGTTCCTTTAACTTCTTTTATCTCAATTATCTCTTTTTTTATTAAATCTCTAACCTTTTGAGATACATATTTACCATCTAAAATTTTCATTACTATTCCGCCTTTTCCTTCCAGTAATTTAATTCTTGAAGCTTTCTATTTAAATCTATGTGTTCTATCACAACATCTTTTGGTACTTTTATTTCTAAGGAAGTCATGTTCAATATAGCTTTTATTCCTGATTGAGTTACTATATCTGTTACTTGTTGAGCTATAGATTTATTCTCTGTTATAATTGCCATATCTATTTTTTTCTCAGATGCAATTTTTGGTATATCACTTACACTACTTATCTTTATTCCCTTATACTCTTTACCAATTCTACTTTTTGTAATATCAAAAATTCCCACAATATTAAATCTTGGTTTTTCTATGTCACCTTCTAGTAAAATAGCATTCCCTAACTTTCCAGCTCCAACAATAATTACATTGTTTTGTTTATTTATTCCCAATATATCTTCAATCATTTCGTAAAGACACTTTACGTTATACCCTTTACCCCTTATTCCTATACAAGAATCTAAATCCATTATAAAGTTTGAAAAATCTTTTCTAATTTGAGCAGCCGTTACTCCAAGCAAAACACCCATTTCTTCTGATGATATATAGTCATCTGGCGAAAATTTCTCCAAACATTTTAAATACATTGTTAACCTCTGTATAGTTTTTTTTGAAATTTTTTCTCTCTTTTCTGAAGTTTTCATTATTTAACCTCTCCCCCCATTATTTTTATTTTAAAATCTCACCTATTTTAAATAAGTTTCCATTTATACTATCTTTTCCTGATATATTTTTTTTATTTTCAGGTTTAATCTCAGTTAAAATTATGCTTCCTTCACTCACTTTTACAACAAATCCTTTTCCTTTAATCGAATCTACTATCTCACCATTTTCCCCTTCTTCATAAATTTTATCAAGTTTCTCAACTGCGTAAACCTTTAAAATTTTATCATTGTGGTGTGTATAAGCTGTTGGAAATGGATTCATTCCTCTTACAAAATTAAAAATTTCCTCTTTATTTTTATTCCAATTAATTAAACAATCAGTTTTTTTATATGGTTTTACAAATGTTGCTAACTCGTGATTTTGCTTCTCTCTTTTTGCTGTACCATTTTCTATTTGGTCTACAGCTTCATTTAATTTTTCTGCTCCAATATCTTTTAATCTATCATGAAGCGTTAAAAAAGTATCCTCTTCATAAATTGGAGTGGTTCCTTTTAAAATAATATCCCCTGCATCTAATTCTTCAGCAATATCCATAATAGTAACACCTGTTTCTTTTTCACCTGCTATTATTGCTGCGTTAATTGGCGCTGCTCCTCTAAACTTTGGAAGTAAAGATGAATGTACATTTATTATTCCAAGTTTTGGAAAATCAATAATATTATTTGGTATTATTTTCCCGTATGCTACAACAACAATTAAATCTGGATTTAATTCTTTTACTAACTCAAATGTTTCTTCTGTTCTTAATGAATTAGGTTGATAAACTGGTATATTATTCTCAATTCCATACTCTTTAACTGGTGTATACTTTATTTTTTTACCTCTAGTGTTAGGTTTATCTACCTTTGTAAATATTCCTACTATATCATGCTTTTTTCTTAATATATCTAATGATGGAACTGCAAATTCTGGCGTTCCCATAAATAAAATTCTCATTTTGCCTCCTATTTCTTTAAATTACTTAAGTATTGAAGAGCTATTTTATACCCTTCAGAACCGAATCCAGTAATTTTACCTATGCATATATCCGATATTACAGATTTATGTCTAAACTCCTCTCTAGAGTATACATTTGATAAATGAACCTCTATTGTTTTTAGATTAGTTGACAAAATTGCATCTCTTATTCCTATCCCATAATGTGTTAATGCCCCTGGATTTATTATTAGATAATCAACATTTTCATAACTTTCTTGTATTTTATCAATTATATATCCTTCATGGTTAGATTGAAAAAACTCTATATCCATTCCATGATTCATACCAAATTCTTTAATTTTATTATTTATTAACTCTAAAGTTTCATTTCCATATATTTTAGGTTCTCTCTTTCCTAAAAAATTTAAATTTGGTCCATTTATTATTAAAACTCTCATATCTTTTTATCCTTTTTTATATCTTCTACAACATCTATAAAAGACTTTATATCGTCAAATTCTTTATATACAGATGCAAATCTAACATATGCTACTTCATCTAATACTTTTAATTTCTCTAGTACAAGCTCCCCTAATTCCTGTGTTGTTATCTCATTTTTTAAAGTGTTTTGTATTACTTTTTCCACATCAGCAATAAATTTTTCTAAGTCATCTCTACTTATATTTCTTTTATTAGTTGCCCTTTCTAATCCTCTTAAAAGTTTATCTTTATTAAATTTTTCTCTACTTTTATTTTTCTTTACAACATAGATCGGATTTTCTTCTATTCGTTCATAGGTAGTAAATCTCTTTTCACAACTATTACATACTCTTCTTCTTTTTATAGAATTATTTTCAGAAAATGCTCTACTATCTATTACTTTTGTGTCTTCACTATTACAAAATGGACATCTCATACTCTCTCCCTATAAAGCTTCCTCTTTGTCTATACACTCTAATACTTCTTTTGCATTTTCACAATTTAAAAGCTTTTCTCTAAAATTTTCATCTCTTATTAATCTTGAAATTCTTGCCAGCACTTTTAAATAAATTTGACTATCTTTAAATGGTGATGCAAATACAAAAAATATTTTTACTTTCTCTTGATCTAAAGATTTAAAATCTACTCCTTCTTTACTTATCCCAAAAGCTATTGTTAAACTCTCTGCCGCATCAGTTTTAGCATGTGGTATTGCTACTCCTTTTCCTATCCCTGTACTTCCTAAATTCTCTCTTTCTAAAAGAGCCTTATATATTACATCTTTTTTTTCTATTTTTTCTGATTTTCCTATTAGAGCAGACAGTTCTTTTAAAGCTTCATCTTTATTTTTAGCTTTTAGATTAAGTAATATTAGTTCTTCTGACATATAGTCAGTTATTTTAACTATGTTTAACATGAGTAACCTCCAAATAAATGTTTCTTTAGATTTAATTTTGTATCTAAATGATAATTTATATATTTTTCATAAAGAATAATCGCATCAATTAAAGTGTTTAATTCCACTTTTTTCTCATCTGATACTTTTTTCTCCACATTTGCTAACACTTCAAATAAATCTCTTTTCAAAGGTATAACTTTATCATTTCCAAAATCTGTTATAACTGATTCAGAAATACTAAAATATTTTTCACCTGATATATTTATTCTATAACCTTCATTTTTTATAATCCAATTCATCATTTTTAAAACCATAATAAAATTATTATAGTTATCACTTTTTATAATAAAGTATAAAGCTTTTTCTATTCTTTGAAAAAACTCCTTTTTTCTCTCTCCTGGCAAGACTATTTCATTAATAATAGAGAGAATATAAGATACTATCTCCAATTTTTCTATATCTTTTTTTAAATCATAAAAAAAATCTATCGAATCAATTGTATTTAGTATAAAATTATCACCTTTTTTATAAAATGTAAAATTTGATAGAGTTAATAAATCTACCGAACTTTGGTCTCTTTTTTTACTTTTTCTAATTCCTTTAACTAAAAGATCAATCTTTCCAAAATTTTCAGAAAAAATAGTTATAATTCTATCTCCTTCTCCAAAATCTACTTTTTTTATTATTAATCCTTTAGTTTTTATAAATTTCATTTTTTTAGTTCCTTTCTTTTAAGGTCACTATTTACTTTCGTGTCTTTCAAGTCTAAATCAGCGACTTTACTCTCACTTTCAAATATCTCCATCTTAATTGGCAATAAATACCCATCTACTTTTTTATACTCTTTTATTTTTATTCTGTAAGTATCTTTATATTTTAATTCTTTTACTTTTTGTAAATAATAGTTATCTTTAAAATTTTTATCATTTTGATCTTTATTTTTCAAATCTTTTATAATTGATAAAAAATTACTCACATCTTCACTATTATTTTCAGACACTTCATCAAATAATGGAATATAAACTAATGATTTTTCATTTTCATATTGAAATATCTCTCCCTTATTTACATTGGGTGAGATTACTTCTTTTCTTAGATAATCTGGTGAGATATACTCAATTTTATATTCCTTCACTTTTTTCTCACCATTTAAATATACTGTTTCTTTTACTGTAGAATATATATCTTTTATATCAGAAATTCTATTTGGTGATGCAAAAATCGATGTTCCTATTAATAAAAACATAGCTATTTTTTTTATCATCTATCCACCTCTGTAAGAACTATTATTTCATTCATATCTATTATATTAAATGGTAGTTTTACTAAATATTCTACATTATTCTCGTATTTTTTTCTTATTTCACATACCTCTCCAATATATAAACCTTTCGGGTATATATCACTTATTCCAGAAGTATAAACTTTATCTCCTACAGATAATTGTGCTTCATGAAATGATACAGGTTCAAAAATAAGTTCATCACTTCTATTTCCTTTTATTATACCTACTGTATCTCCTGTTGCTGTTGCACTAACTACAGAATCTTGAAAAGTTATCATTTGGACAATAGAGTAATTTTTAAATACTTTTTCCACTTTTCCAATTAGAGATTCATTATATAAAACTGGCATATTTTTTTCTATTCCATCTATCTCACCAATATTTATAGCAAAACTTTCGTACATCTCTCTAGTTTGTTGAAAACTTATTTTTCCAACTTTAAATTTAAATTTAAAGTGGTCTTTCATATCTAAAAGTTCTCTTAGTCTATCATTCTCCTCTAATAATCTTTGATTTTTTTCTTCGATTAAAGACTTTTCTGCTAGCGTATGTTTTAATTTACTATTTTCATTTAATAACTCTTTATAATTTATAACACTCTCTGTGCTCTCTTTAGCTTTTTTACCTAAAAAATATACACGAGATTGAAGAGGTAAAAAAAGCTCTTCAATCTCTGTCATTGTATACATAAATACGTCTTTAGCAAAGAAAACTACAACCATTAAAATTATAAAAATATATATAATATTTAATACTTTATTTTTTTTCTTTCCTATTTTCATCTCTATCCTTTTATAATTTCAACTAATATTTTTGATAAATCTACTAAATCTTTTATCTCAATATACTCCTCTAAAGTATGAACTTTTGTCATTCCTACAGCTAAGTTTACACTCGGAACACCCTTACTATTATAGATATTTGTATCACTACCTCCACCTGAAGATGCAGTTTCACTTTTTATACCAGCTTTTTCACAAGCCATTTTTACAATCTTTACAACTTCTTCACAATCTTCTAGTGCAAATCCTGGGTATTCAACTTTAACATCATTTTCTAATTTTGCTCCAAAATCATCACAAACTTTTTGGAATATATTAAATGTTTCATCTAATAAAGATTGTAACTTTTCATTTGATAAACTTCTTGCTTCATAATCTAACTCAACTGATGGCATAACAATATTTGTAGCTTGTCCACCATTTACAACTCCTATATTTGAAGTTGTTTCAACATCAACTCTTCCTAACTTTATTTTAGTTATTGCATGTGCTGCAACTGTTAATGCATTTATTCCACTTTCTGGAGAAATACCTGCATGTGCTGGTTTTCCTATAATTGTTATTTTTCCTCTAGCCGCTGACGGAGCTTTTGTAATTATTTTTCCTGGTTTTCCACTTGAATCTAATATAAACCCAAAATCTACACCATAACTATCTATATCAAAAGATTTTGATCCTAATAGTCCAATCTCTTCTCCCATAGAAAAAACTACAATTATTTCTGGATGCTCTAGGTTATTTTCTTTTATTACTCTTAACATCTCTATAATAGCTGCAATTCCACCTTTGTCGTCTCCACCTAATATAGATGTTCCATCTGATTTTATTATTCCGTTTTCTATTACTGGAGTTACTTTTTCACAAGGTACAACTGTATCCATATGAGCACTGAATAAAAACTTTTTCTTTCCAGTAGCTTTTAAAACTCCAATTATATTTCCACAGTTTCCACCATTTAATTCACCTGCATTATCTTCTCTTACTTCTAACCCTAACTCTTTTAAAACTTTTAGTAAGTAATCTCCCATAGCTCTTTCATTTTTTGAAGGAGATGAAATTTTTACCATATCTAAAAAATTTTCTACTAATCTAGCTTCTCTTATCATTTGCCCTCCCACAGGTTATCTGTTTTTTGATATTCTTCCCTAGATTATATTACATTGTCATTCCTTTGTAAAGAGTTAAAGGTAACAAAAAATAACAGTAGTTAGGTACTACTGTTATTTTTTTCTAATATATTTATGTTATTTTAAGTCTTTTTTTGAATAATACTTTGTATGTAATATTCTATGAGCCTCTGAACTCAACGGATGCTCTAAATATTTTTCATATAGTGATTGTATATACGGATTTTCATGTGATTTTCTAAATGTTTTTCCATTGTCTATACTTTGTAATCCCTCTGCTCTTTTTACAATTTTTTCAAAATTTCCATGGTGATAAGGTTGTCCCCCTCCTCCAACACATCCACCTTTACATGCCATTATCTCTATTGCATGGAAAAACTCTTCACCTGTTTTTACTCTATCTAAAATATCTCTCGCTGCAGATAATCCATTTGCTATTCCTATTTTAACAACAGTATCCCCAACTTTAACTTCACTTATTTTTATCCCTTCCATTCCTCTCATAGATTTAAAATCCACATCTTCTAATGTTTCATTTGTTATCCACTCATATAAAGTTCTTGTTGCTGCTTCTATAACTCCACCTGTTCTACCAAAAATAACCGCTGCTCCCGTAGAGTATCCTAATGGATTATCAAATTCTGAATCATCTAGCTTTCTTAAATCTATATTTGATTGTTTTAAAAGATGAGCTAGCTCTCTTGTAGAGATTGAATAGTCTACATCTGGAATTCCATCAGTTGCAAACTCTGGTCTTGACGACTCATATTTTTTTGCTAGGCAAGGCATTATAGAAACGTTTATTATCTCATCTCTTTTAATTCCTCTTGCTGGTCCCCATATATTTTTTAATACTGCTCCAAACATTTGCTGTGGGGATTTTGCTGAAGATGGTATATCT
>NZ_CAMQXC010000079.1 GCF_947038635.1 uncultured Cetobacterium sp.
CTCTAACAAAGTTTGCATTTACAACTGCTCCATATTTATTTTCAAGTTCATCAGAGCTAAAAGTTCCTCTTTAGATGATCTATTTGGTCTTAAAGCATTATAAATTTCTAATATTCTTTCATCTGATATTTTTACTAATTCGCTAGCTCTTTGAAAATTTCTTTTTATAGTAGGCTGCCCTGCTGTTTCAGCTACTTCTCCTTGAAGATTAAGTGTTTCTGAAGAGATTCTAATATCTTGAGCTTTAATATTTTCATCTAAAACGTTTTCTAAAGTGATATCATCTAACGTTTTTCCAGTTGGAGTTTTTAACCACTCTTTTCTCTTCTCTCCTAAAGGATAATCTAATTCGATATTAATTTTTTTGTTCATCTTTCATCTCCTTATTCAAAAGTATATTCTAACTCTTCAGGTTTCTCATTTTCTTTTACATGCTTTGTTTCTTTTATATGTAATAAAGCTGCTTTTGCTTGATATTTTGGTCTCACCATTTGATCACTTATAACAGGTACTGGATTAGGCGATTCTCCTTTAGCATATTTAGCTGCATTTTTACCAATTAATCTATAAATCTCCGGCGTTAAAAGAGGTGCCTGTGGAAATAATTCTAAATTATTTAATGGAAGTAAGTCCTTTTGATGTATAACTGTTGTTCCTTTTGATTGTATCCCTATTCCTATTCCAGATCCACTCAATTTAGCTGCATCATTTGCAATAAAACAAACATCTGATGTTCTATTTACACGTACAACTCTAGCAATTAATCCTTCCTCTTCTATTCCTGCTACTAACTCCATTAAAACTATATCGTGAGGAACATCTGTTATTGTTTTATGTTGATATTTTTTAAAAGCTGGAGCTAGTCCAATAACTACCTCTTCTATTCTATCACCTTTTTTCGCAATTCCAACCTCTTTTATTTTTATTTCCATTTTTTCCTCCTATTCAATGCTCTCTGGCTTTATTGCTGTTGGGATATTAGAAATTTCATTCCATCTTTCTTCACTAATTCTATAACCACTTCCTGGTCCCATATAATCATTTTTATCATTTATTGCACTTACAATTTTAAAATCTTTATTTAAAATTGCTGAAGTTTGGAGATAATCTCCAGAAACCCTTTGTTTTAACATATTTAATACATTTTCAGCAACATCTTTAAATCCACTTTTGCTTAAAGCTTTTACCAAATCTAATCCTGTTATTCCTCTTTTTAAAAGTTCTTCAGCCCCTTTTAAATCTTGAACGACATCTCTAACTGGCATATCTTTACTTCCGTGAGCATATGTTGCTGCATATACTTCTTCGTCTGATATTTCTGGCAAATCCAACTCTTTAAACAATCCTTGAATTGCTTTTGCTGCTTTATTTCTTATTTTTATTACCTCATCTTCAGAAACTGGTCTCAATCCACCATCAACTTTTAAATCTCTTTGTAAAATATTGTAATCATCAAAATCTTCTGCATCAAAATTTGATCCTGCAAACATATTATCATAATTTGGTACTGCACTATATCCAGAGAATATAAAATCTGTTCCTGGTAACATCTGCATTAAAGTTCTTGCTGTTCTTCTTATATCAGAATGAGAAAAAGTTTGATCATTAGCTGAAGCACACTCTAAATCTAAAAGCATCGCTATTAAATTTTCTCCTAAAACTGCTCTAATACCTCCTGGTAAAGCACCTGGCATTCCTATACAACTTACTGCACCATTCTGTAATCCTTGAACACCTGCTCCTCTTGTTATATAAATACATCTTGTTTCCAAATACAGCATTGACTTTCCTTCTGAGTATCCCATTAAGGCTTCTGATCCTGTACCTGAAGTAAATCTCATTTTTAACCCTCTTGAAGCATAAGCTGATGCTAAAAATGCTTTAGACCAAGGTGTGTCATCTCCATCAGTAAATACTTGCTCTGTTCCATAAACTGAAACTGTTTCTGCATAACTTGTAAACCCTCTCATTCCAAGTTCTAATTCTGTTGCCTCTTCAACCGAACATTGAGTTAGTACTCCACCTCTTCCTACTTGAGAACCAACAAAAATTGCAATAGCATTAAATGGTGCATATCTTACAATTCCCACTGTTGTTTCCTGCTCATCAAAACCTCTTATTGCAGCTTCTGCTGCATCTGCTGCAATTTGAACTGGATTATCTCTTAAATTCGTTACATGACATTGATTAGAAGGAGTTTTTCTAGCTCTCATTTTTTGAACAGCCATCATCATTTCTACAACATTTAAATGACTAATAACTTCTACCATCTTTGCTGGTGTAATTCCTGTTGTTATTTTTAAAATTTCTTCTTTTTTTACATTTATATCAACTAATTTTTTTGCTATTTCAAGTGTTGATAAATTCATAGCTTCTTGTGCATATCTTAAATCAATTGCATAATCAGCTATAAAAAGATCAATCATATCAAACTCTTCTCTTTTTTTACCATCTAATTCAATTATTTTTCCATCTTTAATTACAAGACTTGGTTTAGGATCTAAAGGACTATCCATAGCTATTAACCCTTCTTCTTTCCATTCACCTATAAATCCATCTTTATTTACTGCACGTTCACTTAAAACTTCAAAACGTTTTGATCTCATCGTTCCTCCTATAAATTATAAAGAATTTAATGCTGCTTTTGCTATCTCCATATCCTCTTCTACAGTTCCACCACTTACTCCAACTGCTCCTACAATTTCATCATTTATAATAATTGGGAATCCACCACCAAAAGTTATTATTCTAGAGTTATTTGTCAAATTTAAACCATATAAACTTTGTCCTGGTAAAACTACTTCACTAAGCTCATTTGTCCCACTCTTTAATGCCCATGCTGTAAAAGCTTTATTAATTGCTATATCGACACTTGTTACAAAAGCTTCATCCATTCTTTCTAAATACAATAAATTACCACCATTATCTACTACTGAAAATACAATTGGGACTTTTATTTCTGATGCTTTTTTCAAAGCTGCTTTACCCATCTTCTTTGAAGCTTCTAAAGTAATTTGATTAAAACTCTTAACAACCATAACTTTTCCTCCCTATACTTTTTTATTTTTTTGTTCGTATATCGAATATTAACAACTTTTTCTATATACTTCAAGGTAATAATCAATCTTAGATTTGTACTTTTTTGTCATTTTTTATATTTTTGATTTTTTTTTACCATTTTTAGGTATTTTTTTACCTTGTTTACATCTTGTTTTTTTGTTACTCTTAAACTGAAACAAGAACTACTTTATTTTGGGAGGAGATTATTAATGAGATTTTATGATTATTTAATGCCTAGTGTTAACTTTTTTGGCCCTGGATGCCTTAGTGTAGTTGGGGATAGAGCTCAAATACTTAATGGAAAAAAAGCTTTAATCGTTACTGATAAATTTTTACACTCTTTAAAAGATGGAGCTGTAGAAAAAACTATAAAGTATTTAAACGAAGCTGGTATAGATAGTGTTGTATTTGATAATGTTGAGCCTAATCCTAAAGATACAAATGTATATGAAGGTGCAGATATGTATAAAAAAGAAGGGTGCGACATGATAATAACTGTAGGTGGAGGTTCTCCTCACGACTGCGGTAAGGGTATTGGAATAGCTGTTACACATCCTGGTGATATTTGCGACTACGCTGGAATTGAGACTCTTATAAATCCACTTCCTCCTATTATAGCCATCAATACAACTGCTGGAACTGCTTCTGAGGTTACTAGACACGCTGTTATTACTAATACTAAAACTAAAGTTAAATTTGTTATTGTAAGCTGGAGAAATCTACCTCAAGTTTCTATCAATGACCCATTACTTATGGTTGGAAAACCTGCTGGTTTAACTGCTGCAACAGGTATGGATGCTCTTACTCATGCTATTGAAGCTTATGTTTCTAAAGATGCCAATCCTGTTACAGATGCTGCTGCTATTCAAGCAATAAAATTAATTTCACAAAATTTAAGACAAGCTGTTGCTAATGGAGAAAACTTAAAAGCTAGAGAAAATATGGCTTATGGATCGCTTTTAGCGGGTATGGCTTTTAATAACGGAAACTTAGGATACGTTCACGCTATGGCTCATCAACTAGGTGGACTTTATGATATGCCACATGGTGTTGCTAACGCTATGTTACTTCCTCATGTTTGTCGTTATAATATGATTGCTAATCCTGAAAAGTTTGCTGATATAGCTGAATTTATGGGTGAAAAAACAGATGGACTTTCTGTTATTGAAGCTGCTGAAAAATCAATCGAAGCCATCTTTAGACTTTCAGGAGATGTTGGAATTCCTAAAAGTTTAAAAGAAGCAGGAGTTAAAGAGGAAGATATTGAACTTATGTCTAGTAACGCTTTAAAAGATGGAAATGCATTTAGTAATCCAAGAAAAGGTAACGAAAAAGATATTGCAAATATTTTTAAAAGTGCTATGTAATTAAAAATAAAAGACCTCCAATTGGAGGTCTTTTTAATATGATGAATTATAAGGTTGACTATAGTAAGGTTTATTATATTGTTGATTTGTATTATATTGAGGTTGATTATATTGTGGTTGGCTGTATTGTGGCTGATTATTATAATAAGGCTGTTGATTTGTATCTTTTATAGCCTGAGTTTGATCTTGAACTGAACCAACTAATGCACCCGCTGCTGCTCCTATCCCTGCTCCTAAAAGAGTCGCTCCAGTATCTCCTCCTATTGCTTGCCCTAAAAGAGCTCCTGCTCCTGCTCCAACTGTTGTTGAACCAATTGTATTTGACCCAACATTAGAGCATCCTGATAAAAGTATTACAGATAAAACTGATAATATTAGATATTTTTTCATATTAACTCCTTTCTTATATAACTTTTTATAACTTTAAATCTCTTCTACATCTATTATCATTGGAAAAAAAGGTATTTTTAACACTTTAAAAATTTTATAATTTTTATTTTCAGGAACACTTTTATCTATATAAACATTAACTCCACTAAAAATTATTTTTCTATTTTTACCAAGATTTTTATTTTGCACCTCTGTTAAAAGTTCAACCTGAACATTAAAAATAACAGGACATCACTTACTGCCTTTTGTACTTTCTAAATACATCTTTATATCTTTGATGTTTTTCTTTTCTAAATAGTTTAAAACTTCTTGAGTAATTTCTATCTTCATTATTATTCCTCTACAATAATAGTTCTATTTATCATAAACTTTATAAGAGAGAATAAAAAGAATGGAGAGGCTAATCCAAAAGTTATTATAACTAAAACTGTCCATCCTAGTAAAAATAATAAACTATCTGCAAATCCTACATCACATCTTAATCTTCTTGCCATTTTTTCTTCACCTCTTTTATTTATTTTATTCTATAATAATATATTTTTTCTTTTAATTTTACAAGATTTTTTCTAAACATCTCTTTGATTTTATAGACATTAAATAATTAATATTGTATAATAAAAAGATAAAATAAAAGAAAAGTAAGGAGCTATAATAATGACAAAAGAACTATTTAAAGGGAGTGTAGTTTTAAATCCTGTTCCTGCTGTAGTTATAACATCTAGAAATAAAGATGGAATAAATAACGCATTTACAGTGGCATGGACAGGTACTATCTGTACTAATCCTCCTATGCTTTCTATCTCTATTAGACCTGAGAGATTATCATATGAATATATTAAAGAAACTATGGAGTTTACAGTTAACTTACCAAATACTTTCCAAGTAAGAGAAACTGATTATTGTGGTGTTATTTCTGGAAGAGATGTTGATAAAATCAAACATTTAGGACTTACAGCTAAACCTGGAGAACATGTCAATTCTCCATATTTAGAAGAATTTCCTATCAATATCGAATGTAAAGTTAAACAAATTATTCCACTAGGAACACATGATCTATTTTTAGCTGAAGTTGTTGGTTCACATATTAATAAGAATATTATTGATGAAAAAGGTAAAATTCATTTTGAATGGGCTAACTTAATTAACTATTGTCATGGTGAATATTTCCCAATGTCTAAAAAACCTATTGGTCAATTCGGATTTTCTGTTGCTAAAAATCCTCTATTAATAGAAAAATACAAACATATAAAATCTTATACAGAATATAGAGATGAAAAAAACAATAAAAAACCTAGAAAAAAAGTAAAAGGTAAAGTTAAAAAGAAAAAATAAAATACAATATAAAAGAGCAGATGGGCAGCTTATAACCCATCTGCTCTTTAATTTACAAAAGGAGTGTAACATGTTTCAAAAATTTAAATTCGAAAAAAGTTTTATCAAAATGTTAATGGCTTTAGCCATTCCAATTATTTTACAAAGTTTAATTACTGCTTCACTAAACCTTCTTGATAATATTATGGTTGGAAAGCTTGGGGAAAGCGAAATTGCTGCAGTTGGTTTATCAAATCAATTTTATATGATTTTCTTCTATTCAGTAGCTGGTGTAGGAATGGGAGCTTCTATTTTTATGTCTCAACTTTGGGGTAAAAAAGATGTTAAAAAAATTCATGAATTTTTAGATCTATCTCTTTTAATCTCACTTGGAGTCTCTATATTTTTTGCTGCAATTGCTTTAATTTTTCCGGCAAATATAATACATATTTTCTTAAACGATCCTACTGTTACATCTTTAGGAGTTAGCTATTTAAGAATCGTTGCTGTAAGTTATATTTTATCATCTATAACATTAGCTTATTCAATGGCTTTGAGAAGTACTGCTCAGACTAAACTTCCTATGTATGGAAGTATTGTTGGAATTGCTTTTAATGGTCTTTTAAATTATTTATTTATATTTGGTAAATTTGGTGCCCCTAAGATGGGGGTTGCTGGCGCTGCTTTAGGAACAACTATTTCCAGAGCTATGGAACTTGGATTTCTTTTATTTATGATTTATAACTATAATAATGTAATTGCAACAAAATTCCATGGTTTAAAAGAGCTTTCTGTAAAAAAATTGAAAGAATTTTTTAAAATTGCTTCCCCAGTTATCTTTAATGATATTATGTGGATTCTAGGAATTTCAACTTATTCAATCGCTTATGCTAAACTTGGAGTTAATGCCACTGCTACTATGCAAATTGCAATTACTGTTAATAATATGTTTAATATATTTGGTATAGGTATTGGAGCTGCTTCTGCTATTATAATTGGAAATAAAATTGGAGCTGGCTTAAAAGATGAGGCATACTCTCTTTCTATAAAGATATCTCAATTTGGAGTTTTATTGGGAGTAGTCATTGGAGTTATTTTCTACTTTATCTCTCCTCTTTTTGTTGGAGTCTTTAAAATAACTCCTGAAACAGCTAAAAATGTAATTACTGTTTTAAAAATAATGGCATTCTTTATTCCTGCAAGATTTTATGCTATTATACAAGTAATAGGTACTTTGAGAGGTGGTGGAGATGTTGTTTATGCAATCGCAACTGAAATGATTGGAATTTGGATTATAGGAATTCCAATGGCTTTTGCTGCCATCCACTTTATCCCTGGATTATCTATAACAACACTATATTTTATAATCTGTTTAGAAGAACTTGTTAAATGTGCTATAACATATCCACGTGTTATGTCATATAAATGGATTAGAAGTTTAGTTTAATTTAGGAGGATTTATGATATCTTTAATTATTTTACTTGTTGGAGTTGTTTTTCTAGTTTTAGGGGCGAACTCTCTTGTTGATGGAGCTTCTGTCATAGCTAAAAGGTTTAATATTCCTAATATTGTTATTGGACTTACCATTGTAGCTTTTGGAACTTCTG
This sequence comes from uncultured Cetobacterium sp., assembly GCF_947038635.1. GTDB lineage: Bacteria > Fusobacteriota > Fusobacteriia > Fusobacteriales > Fusobacteriaceae > Cetobacterium_A. Next base: position 7,737 of record NZ_CAMQXC010000079.1, read on the forward strand.
CTCCTGAACTTGTTGTAAATGTTATTTCTGCATTAAATGGTAAAACTGCTATTACATTAGGAAATGTAATAGGAAGTAATGTTATTAATATTCTTGTTATTTTGGGTATTACGGCTATTATCTACCCTTTAACAGTTGCAAGAAACACTGTTAAATTTGAAATACCAATAGCTCTTTTTGCTTCTATTTTAACTTACATTTTAGCTAGAAATGGAGTTTTAAGTAAAATCGATGGATTTATACTGTTAGGGTTTTTTATATTATTTCTTATGTACAACGCCTATTTAACAGTTATGAATAGAGAAGAGAGCGAATTAGAAGTAAAAAATTATACATTACCTATAGCTACTGGTGTGACGATACTTGGCTTTATTCTTCTAGTTTTTGGAGGAAAATTTATTGTTGACTCTGCTGTTGATTTAGCTAGAAACTTTGGAATTTCTGAAAGAGTTATCTCTGTAACAGTTGTTTCTTTAGGAACATCTTTACCAGAACTAGCAACTTCCGTAGTTGCTGCCTTTAAGAAAAATACTGATATTGCAATAGGAAATGTTGTTGGTTCTAATATCTTTAATACATTTTTTATTCTGGGGGTATCTGCTGTGATTACACCTATAGATGTTCCTACCACTGCATTTATTGATTTAATTTTAAATATGGTTGCTTCAATTCTTCTTTTAGCATTTGTTTTAAGAAACTATAGATTAAATAGAATTCATGGCCTTTTATTTTTAACAGTATATTCAACTTATTTATACTCTCTTTTTAAATAGAGGTTAAAGAGGAGGCGATTAAAATTAAAATAATCTATAATAACGATAATCCAGCTATAGGAATTGTTCAAATTATACATGGTATGAGTGAATACTCTAAAAGATATTTGGACTTTACAGATTTTTTGAATAAAAATAAATATATAGTTGTCTTATCTGATCATAGAGGTCACGGAGAAGATGCTCTTAAAAATGGAAGTTTAGGGCTTTTCAGTAGCTCTTTTGATATTTTAGTTTTCGATCAAGTTAATATAAGCAAAAATTTAAAAGAGCAATTCCCAAATCTTCCTTTCTATATTTTAGGACATAGTATGGGATCCTTTATAGCTCAAAAGTATATGAAAGTATACTCTAAAGAAAAATTTAACTATATTTTTATGGGAAGTTGTTATGAGAGAAAATTCATGACATTTATTGGTAAAGTTCTTTTTAAATCTATATCTCTTTTAACAGATAATCCTAAAAAAATTTTTAATAATATTATTTTTTGGGGAACTAATTCAAAAATAAAAGATAAAGATAAAAATAGTTCATCTTGGTTAAGTAGAGATCCAAAAATTGTAAAAGAATTTTTAGATGATCCTCATTGTGGATTTAGTTATACCCCAAAATTTTATTATAATTTTTTAGATTTTTTATCTAAGCTTTATAATAAAAATAGTTTTAATTTTGTCAATAAAACAACTCCTATTTTAATTATTTCTGGTGAAGATGATCCAATTGGACTTTACGGTTTAGGAGTTAAATCTCTTTATAATTTCTATTTAAATTTAGGTTTTAATAGACTTTCTTTAAAGCTATATAAAGATTGTAGACATGAAATTTTAAATGAACTCAATAAAAATCAAGTATATAATGATATACTTATGTGGATGAAAAAAGAAGGAAAAGTTTAACTTTTCCTTCTTTTATTATTTTAATACTTTTCCTTTTAAAAATTTAAACTCCGATATTAAGCTTCTATGCTCTAATTTTTTTATATCTTGACTATTAAGCTTAAAAAAATATTGAATTAAAGGACCTACACATAAGGAAGAAACCACTGTTCCTATACCTATTGTTCCTCCTAAAAAATATCCAAGACCTAAAACAACAATCTCTATACAAGTTTTTATTTTCCACAGTGGGTGACTTGATTTTTTAGTCAAAATTACCATCAATCCATCTCTTGGACCACATCCAAGTCCTGTGGATATATAAACATAACAACCATAACTAAATATAAATATCCCTATTACTAAAATTAATATTTTTTTTAATAATATATCTCCTTTTGGTATTATATCTAAATATATATACATATCTATGAATACTCCAACCAATAAAAAATTTATTACAGTTCCACTTCCAATTGGTTGTTTTAAAAAAATACTAAATAAAACAACAAATGCACCCACTAAAAGATTTGCCTCTCCTAGTGTTATTCCAATAGTTCTATTCAAACCCTGATTTAAAACATCCCACGGTGATAGTCCTAAATTTGAATTTAAAATAGTTACAACTCCTAGTGCGCATAATAACAATCCCAACATCAACTTCAAATACCTTAATACTTCGTGCTTCATAGTCTTTCCTTTCATAATTTTGCTTGAAATATTATATCACTTTTAAAGAAAAAATAAAATTTTATTTGATTTTTTTTTTATTTGATGTAAAATGTTCTTGCTAGGGGTGCCCTTATGGC
>NZ_CAMQXC010000080.1 GCF_947038635.1 uncultured Cetobacterium sp.
ATATCACATATGATTTATTTGAATTTTTTAATCTTAGAGCAGATCTTGCACAATCCATTGCAACATCTCCCCCTCCAACAGTTAAAATATTTCCTTTTGCATTTTTTACATCTCTTGTTAGTGAGATCTCTTTTAAAAACTCTACAGCTGTAAATATTCCTTCTGCATCAAAATTATTTAATGATCTATCTCTTCTTCCTATCTGTTTACCAATGGCTACTAAAACTGCATCGTACTCTTTTTCCAAAGATTCAAATGTTATATCTTTTCCAATCTCAATATTATGTTTTACTTCTCCACCTAGCATTTTTATTAAACTAAATTCATTCTCTATTATATCTCTTGGAAGTCTATACTCTGGGATTCCATATCTTAACATTCCGCCACAATTTGGATTCTTTTCAAAAATTGTTACTTCATGCCCCTCTTTTAAAAGAGTTATTGCTCCTTGTGCTCCTGCTGGTCCAAAACCTACTATTGCAACTCTTTTTCCTGTTTTTTCTTTTTTTGATATATCCCACATTTCTGAATTATCATAATTATCTGCTATATATCTTTTTAATCCAGCTATTGCTACTGCTTCATCCTCTTTTCCCCTTCTACAAGCGCTTTCACAAGGGTGTGCACAAACTCTTCCTAAAACTCTTGGTATAAAAAGTTCCTCTCTTATAACTTTTATAGCTTCCTCTCCTCTATTTTCTCTCATTAAAGCTATATACTTTTTAGCATCTGTATTCATTGGGCAAGCTGTTGTACAAGCTGATTTTGAATCTCCCATACAGTTATCTACTATGTGTTTCATATTTTCTATAATCTCTTTTTTTAACATCTCTTATACCTCTTTTAAATTTTGAACGTTTGATTTTTTTCCAAAGAACTCTTTAAAATCTACTGCAAATATAAATACTCCTAATATTATAACTATTCCACAAATAGCTAAGTATGGAGTTATCTCTGTTCCTAAAATTAAACTACTAAATGCAATTGCCCAAAATGCTGCTGTACTATTTAGTGCTGTTCCCATTGAAGCACCAATATAATTCACTGCTTTATACCATGATAAATAAGTTATTGCTCCTAATATTGCTATCCCTGGAAAATATATCAGTTCATTATTAGTTGCTAATTGACCCACAACTTTATATCCATCTATCATTGGCATAATAATAGCACCATACACAACGAATGATGTTAAGTATCTAAGAGTTAAAAATTGTTGTGGAGTAGCTTTAATATGATCTTCATTTTTTATCTTCTTCATAGCGTATCCTATTATAACTCCCTCTGATGCCCAACCTAAAACTGCTAATAGAGTAAATGCCATACCTTTATAAAAATCTGGGTACATATTTAAGTCTACTTTTGAATATCCAAGTGCTGCAGATCCTATTAAACTTACTGTTATTCCAATAATAGCTCTTTTTGAAAGTTTTTCTTTAAGTATAAAATATGATAAAATTGCTCCCACTCCTGGATAGATAACTGACAAACTCGATGCATAAGCTGGCGCAGCATATTTAATTCCTATTACATATCCACTCATTCCAATAGGAGCTCCAACCACTGCTGCTAAAAATGTTACTTTTCCTTTTTTTGTTTTTAAAAGTTTAAACGTGTCTAAAAGTTGTCTATTAAAAAGAGCAACTAAAACTAACCAAAAAAAACAAAATGCATCATGTAAAAATGCTGAAACTAATGTGCTTGATGATGCTGTTTTCAAAACTGTACTACTTCCTACAAGTCCCATTAAAACAGTATCTAATCCCCATGCAAATCCAACTAATCCACCAAAAAATAAACCTTTTTTCAAATTACCTTCCATAAAATCCTCCTCAAGTTTTTCAATAATGCTAGTATATTAAAAAAATAACGTAACGTAAATAATTTTTTGACGTTACGTTAGAATTGGTTTAAAATAAATTTTATATGATTAATTTATAATCTTTTTTGTAATTTTATAAAATTTTTATAAAAGCTTTTGTTATTAAGACTACTTTACGCTCTCTTTTGCAAAAAATTCTAAATTTATTTTCTACATAGATTTTATTTTCATATTTTAATTCTTTTTCTTTTAAGTAGTTCTCCATCTTTTTAAAAACTTCTAATTGTTTATCAAGACCATCTCTAGAATAGGCAACTATATATTTTCCCTCTTCCAATATATAGTCTCCATTTTTATGTAAATATAATTCTAAATTATACTCATCACTTTCTTTTGAAAGTATCTCTTTAAAATCTCCACCATAAGTTTTTTCGTCCATTATGTCATAATTTTCTAAATTCCAAACACTTTCAACATCAGGGTCATTATAAATCTTATTGTTCTCTTTAATAGTAAAATATCTTCTCATTGGCATCTCTTCAATATTTATGAATATATTTTCTAAACCAAATTTTTCTATTATATCCATCTCTTCTTCAATTTTTTCATTTTGCCACTTTAAATAATTTATTGTTTTTTCATTCTCTTCAACTCTAGATTTTAAAAATATATTTTTTTGATTACAGCATTTATTTCCTAAAAGACCCTCTATCTCTTTTAAACTAAACCCTCTATTTTTTAGCTCATTTAAATAAATAAGCTTATTTATTTCTTCTTTAGAATATAATCTATTTCCTCTTCCCTCTTGTGAAGATTTTAATAATCCAATCTCTTCATAATATCTTAACGTTCTTGTCGTTAAATCCATGCTCTTTACAATATCTCTTATTGAGATATACTCTTTCATCTTTACAACCCCTTTCTCCCACTTCACTGTTTATTTAATATTATACCAAAAAACAAAGTTTAGAAAAAGAGTCTATTAAATATCTATATATATGTATCTTTTTTATTGGTTACTTTTTTGTAACTAATTTACCTTAAACTTAAATTGTGCTAATATAGCTCTTAATACAATTTAACGGAGGTAAGCATGAAACCTATTGAAAAATCAAAAAAAATAAAATTTCTAATATTCTTAATCTTTACAGTGATCTTTTTGAGTTGTACTAAAGAGAATAAAGAAACCTTAGATAATATATTAAAAATAGCCCAAAGTGGAAACCCTAGGTCTCTTGATGTTCACAATGCTAATGATGGATTTTCTTTAAGAATCAATAAACAAATTTATTCAAGATTAGTTGAAATTGATGGGGATAGAAATATAATTCCTGGTTTAGCTGAAAGTTGGAAAAAGGTTAATGATAAAACTTATGATTTTAAAATAAGAGATAATATTAAATTCCATAATGGAGATAAACTACAGCTCGAAGACATTAAATTTTCTTTTGAAAGAATGATGAAATCTCCTCGAATAAGTTTCATTGTTCCACCTATTGAAAAAATTGAAATAGTAGAACCTAGCACAATAAGGATTATTACTAAAACTCCTTTTGCACCACTATTATATCACTTATCTCATCCTGCACTTGGAATAGTTAGTAAAAAAGTGATTGAGTCTTCTGGAGAAAACCCTGAAGTTATTGGAACAGGTCCTTACAAATATAACTCATGGATTATTGGAAATCAAGTAGTTTTAGATAAAAATAACGATTACTTCTTAACTCCACCATCATTTGATAAGCTTGTGTTCAAAACAATAACTGAACCTACAAATAGAGAGATTGCATTGGAAACAAAAGAGATTGATATAGCTTTAGATATAAGTACTGTTGATGCTCCAAAAATAAAGGAAAATAATGAACTTATTTTATATACAAAACCTTCATATTCGTATAGATACTTAGGTTTTAATAATAAAAAAGATATTTTCAAAAATGAAAATCTAAGAAAAGCTATTGATTATGCTATTGATAAAGAAGCTATTGTTAATATCATTTTAAATGGTTATGGAGATGTAGCTAACTCAGTTATAGCTCCAAATGTATTTGGTTTTACAGATACTGTTAAAAATGTTGGCTACAATCCTGAAAAAGCAAAGGAACTAATAAAAACTTTAGGTAATAAAGAAAATATCACCTTAGAACTTCTGACTATGGGATCTAGTGATGAAAAAGCTATTGCTGAGGTAATTCAAGCTAATTTAAAAGAGATTGGAGTAGATTTAAAAATAAATATCGTTGAAAGTGGAACTTTTTATGATTTAACAGAAAAAGGATTCTTTGATATGTTCCTAGGTTCATGGGGAACTGTAACTGGAGATTCTGACTATGGTTTATACCCTATGTTTCACTCTAAATCTATAGGTAGCCCTGGGAACCGTTCTTTTTACTCTAATGAAACTGTGGATAAACTTTTAGATGCTGGAAAAATAACAGTAATTGAAAATGAACGATTGAAAATATATCAACAAGCTCAAGAGCAAATTGTTAAAGACACTCCACATGTAATGCTATACAATAGTGTTATTATTGTTGGTGCTCAAAAAAATATAAAAGGATTAAATATACATCCTGTAACACTACATGATTTTTATCCTCTTTATAGAGAAAATTAATATTAAAGTACTTAATAGCAATCATAAGAAAAAGGAGGAATTAATTCCTCCTTTTTTCAAAAATAGTCTACTTTTTTATATTCTCTTCAAACTTACATCCAAAAGTTTTCATATCTTTTAAAATTGGTAAAAGTTCATCTCCACAGCTAGTTAAACTATAGTATGACTCAACTGTATTACCTTTATAAACCTTTCTATTTTCTACAATTTTATGTGAAACTAATATATTTAATTGTTCTATTAGAATTTTCTTACTACAACCTAATAACCGTTGAAGTTCTCCAAGCCTTAACTCTGCATCTTTTAAACTAAAAATAATTGTCGGAACCCATTTTTTCCCTAAAATTAAGGCTGTTAATTCTACTGGGCAATGATCTGTATTTTTGTTTTCTACCATAATTTCCTCCATACTTTTTATAAAGTATATCAAAGAAATTTTCTATAATCAAATCATATTAAATTTATCATTCACTAATTCCCTGTAATTTTTTATATAAGTCAACTGCAAATTGATCTGTCATTCCACTGATAAAATCTACACACAATTTAAGTGTTGTATATATTTCATCCCCTTTATTTTTACACTCTTTTAATTCAGACTCATAATTTATAATATAATTTTCAGAAATCAATACCCTTATGTTTCTAGATGTTAAAGATGCTTCTTCTCCATTGTTTAGCCAATCTATCATCCCTTCAATGAAAACACTTAGTAGTTTTCTCAAAACTTTAGCTGCTAAAATATCAGTAAAAACTCTTTCTTTCGATTGAAATATCTTATTTTTAGCTAAATTTTTCAATCCATCCTTTATCTCTTTATATGATCCTGCATCTAATAACTCTTTATTAAAATCACCATTTAAAATTAATTCTTCATTTTTTATAAAAGATTTTATTACCTCTTGAATCATTTTCCCTTGTATATATATTTTAATTTTTTGAACAACAATCTTTTCAAATAAACTATTATTTTCTATCTCTTTATTTTTTTCTTCATACTCTTTTATTTTATCTATTAACTCTTGAATCTCCTGAGATTTTTTTTCCATCTTTTTTAACATATTTTTTAAATCTTGCAATGTTATAAATTTTTTCTGCACCCCATCTTCAATATCAGCAACACAATAAGCTATGTCATCTGCTGCTTCTAATAAAAATGTTATTGGATGTCTTTTTCCTTTTATTCCCATCTCTTCAGAAATTTTATCATAATCACTTTTTTCGCTATCAAAGTATCCAAATTTTCTTTCAATAAGTCTTCCTTTATCTTTTTTATTTCCTTCTATTGAATCTGTTGGGTATTTCATTATTGTAGCTAAAGTTGCATAGGTTAAATTATAACTATCCTTGTCTCCTAAATACTGTAATTTTCTTAATATTCTAAAGGTTTGAACATTTCCATCAAAACATAATAGATCCTCTTTTTGTATATCTGTCAATATATTATCATAACCACTTTTTTTTAAATACTCTTTAAAAAAATCTTGAATTATATATTCTCCAGAATGGCCAAAAGGTGGATTTCCTAAATCATGAATTAATCCAGTAACTGATAATAACGATGATATTTTTTGATCATCTCTTTGCAAATATTTCTCTATTGATTTACCAATAGAGGAAGCTATATGTGAAACCTCAAGGGAGTGAGTCAATCTTGTTCGCACAAAATCCCCTCTTTTTAATGGGTACACTTGAGTTTTATCTTGTAATCTTCTAAAGGATGAACTAGAAATTATTCTAGAATAATCTTTATCAAACTCATTTCTTTCATCAAATTTATAAGCTTCGTTTGAACTTTGTTTAAATCTTTTTTCACATAATAATTTATTCCATTTCATTCTCTTTCCCCTCCAGTAAGTTAGCATTTATATTTTTTATTTTTTTAAAAAGAACTTTATTCTTTATTTTGTAGAATATTTACATATGAAATCTTTAATAAAAAGGAGTTTGATTTTATGTTTAATTTAAATCTATTTCATAGTTATAAAATTAATCTTTATTTAAAAAACAACCCTACACCTATTATTGGAATTCTAACACATATTGGTAAACATTTTATTGAATTAGATGATGATAATCTTTATAGTATTAAGTCCATTGAAAAGATATCTTTTAACGGTAATAATACTTTTAATAAATAAATTTTAACACTTTATAAATATTTAAAAAGCTGCCAAATTATATCTTCAATTTAGCAGCTTTTTCTATAGCAACTTAATCTTTTAAAATTCTAACTTACTTTCCTACAGTTACACCAATTATCTCATCATAAAATAGAGCTAAAAAGTTTAACTTAGTTATATGCTCAGAGTTGGCAATAGATACATTTCTCAATGGTAGAAAACTATCATAAATAGAATTTTGTAAATCATTGTCATGAAGAACTAAGCTTAAAGGATTCACTTCTGATAAAGATTCATGCTCTTTTTTATTAGAACTAAATGCTAAAAACTCCTCCTTTAATTCCTCAAGAGTCATAATATCACCTGTTATTATTCCCCCTCCAGTAACAAAAGATAATCTTATTTTAGGAATTGTTACTCCTGTTGCTGTATTTTCCAATAACGATTTCTCTAAATTAAATTTACTTAATATATTAAGTTTTTTTATAAGTTCTTTTTTGTCCATAGATTTCAACCTCCAATGTAGTTGCTATAATAATTGTATTATATTCTTTTAATTGAGATTGTCAACCTCTATTCTTACTCTATAAATGATTAGTTTTTATTTTTTTAATATTTTATTTTTTTTAAAAGAAATCCTATTTTTTTTAGTATTTATAAGATAAAAGTTCATTTAATTTTTAAGAAGGAGGAGTTTATTACTATGTCCAATCAACTTCAAAATTTTATTAATTATTTAGTTATCACAAAAAATATCAATTCTTCTGAGAAAGCAATTATTTTACAAAAAGAGATCTACTCTATTCAAACAATCATTTTAAAATCTAACTATTTATCACCTAAAGATATACAAAGTTTTATTGTTGAAAAAACTAATGCATATTACGATGAGTTAGATAAAAATCATTTGATTCAAATTTATAAAGAGCTTGATGCTTTGCCAATATATTCACATCTTCATAGTTTACATGACTACCTAGTTATGAAAAGAAATCGACTTCTTTATGATGAGTGTGGACAAAATCTAGCTAACCATATTATAAAAAATATTCTTTTTGAAATATATTAAATTAGGAGGGGCATTATGAAAAAGTTATTAGCTTCATTAGTTTTCATGTCTTTATTAGTAGGGTGTAATAATGACAATGTAGCATCAAAAACATCTGTAGATTCTTCAAGTCCATATAAGGAGTATTCTGTAAATGATACTAAAGTGGCTGATATCGTTGAAACAAATATTTTAAAAGCTGAAGCTGAAAAATATGGTTTTGACTTAAAAACCTCTTCAGCCCACATGATTAGTTTTAAGAAAGTTGGAACTTACGGTTCTGGTGATCTTAAAGTTATTGCTTTTTTAAATCCAAAAGGTGTTGAAGCTGCTGAAGATAAAGGATATATTAATATCAATAGAGTTGTTTCATACACTTGTAAATTTGAATATAGCTATAAAACAGAAAAATACGTGTGGACATCTGATTATCCATACGCATCTACAAGTACTTTATTTTAAAGATAAAATGGATGAACCCATTGTTCATCCATTTTTTTAATCTCTAAATTGACACTCTAATAGGTGATCATTTACTATTCCTACAGCTTGTAGATATGAGTAAACCGTTGTACTTCCTAAGAATTTAAATCCTCTTTTTTTTAAATCCTTCGCTATTATATCTGACAACTCTGTTTTAGCTGGAAGTTCACTTAAATTTTTCCAGCTATTTTTTATAATTTTCTTTTCTGTAAAAGACCAGATATATTCATTAAAAGACCCAAACTCTTTTTGAATTTTTAAAAACTCTTTTGCATTACCTATAGATGATTCTATCTTTTTTCGATATCTTACAATTCCAGGATTATCTAGCATTTTTAATATTTTTTCTTCACCATATAATGCTACTATTTCTGGATTAAAATTATCATATTCCACTCTATAGTTTTCTCTTTTTTTTAATATTGTTATCCAGCTTAATCCTGACTGAGCTGATTCTAAAACTAAAAATTCAAAATGAGTTCTATCATCATAAACAGGCTTCCCCCACTCTTCGTCATGATACTTTCTATATAAATCACTACTTTCACACCAAGGACATCTTATCATATAACCACCCTCCAAATTTTTATCTCATAATATCATTTATCCCTCTCTATTTCAATTTAATATTTTCTTAATTCATTGCTTCTTAAGTAGTTTTATGTTAGTATTTTTATAACTAGATTATTAAGGAGGTTTTTTATGAAAAAGATATCTTTACTGCTTTTCTTAAGTTTTTTCTATTTAAGTTGTACAAACAGTTCTATTTATAATAAAAATCTTTCTACATATACCATTGAAAGCAATGTAGTTGAAAATCAAACAACTCAAAATGAGATTGAAAATATCTTTGGAAAACCATATTCAGTTGATATAAATAATGATGGAAATACAGTTTGGACATATCGGGATGTAACTATTAATAGTCCTGGTTACAACTCATTTTCTGCATCATTTAGAGCTGGTAAAGGTAGTCGTTCTAGAGATAACCACAATCCTCAATATAAATGGGTTATTATTTTTGATTCAAATGGAGTTGTTGTTGACTTTAATGTTAGATCATTATATTAATATTTAAGAAAGGAGCTACAGTTATGTTACTTTGGTTTATAATAGGAATAGTCTTTTTAGTTATTGAAATTTTAACTTTTGGACTTATATCTATCTGGTTTGCATTAGGAGCTTTTTTAACAATGATTTTCTATGAAGCTTCCTTAGAAAATCAGTTTTATATTTTTGTTGCAGCTTCTTTATTATTTTTAGTTCTAATTAGAAAGGTTGCCTTAAAACATTTTAAAGGAAATAGCAAGGAACTAAATCGTATTAAAGGAAAAATAGTAAAAATTGAAAAAATTGAAGTTCGTGGAAGTAATAATTTTTATACTGTATATTTAGATGGAAAAATCTGGGAAGGCATATCTAAATCTAACTTCAGTGTTGGAGATGAAGCTGTCGTAGAAAAAATTATGGGGAACAAATTAGTTTTAGCTAAAAAATATTAGGAGGATTATATGTTATTTTTATTTATTTTAATACTTATTGCTGTATTTTTAATTGGAACACATATTAGAATCGTTGCTCAATCACAAGCTTTTGTTGTAGAAAGATTAGGAGCATACTTAGCTACTTGGGATGTTGGTTTAAACGTTTTAATCCCTTTTGTTGATAGAATCGCTAAAAGAGTATCTTTAAAAGAGCAAGTTATAGATTTTCCACCACAACCAGTTATTACAAAGGATAATGTTACTATGCAAATAGACTCTGTTGTTTATTTCCAAATTACTGATCCTAAACTATATACTTATGGCGTTGAAAATCCTTTAAATGCTATTGAAAATTTAACAGCAACAACTTTAAGAAACTTAATTGGTGAGTTAGAGCTTGATGCTACTTTAACATCTAGAGATACAATAAATACTAAAATGAGAGTTATTTTAGATGAGGCTACTGACCCTTGGGGAATAAAGATAAATAGAGTAGAACTAAAAAACATCATTCCTCCTGCTGAAATTCAAGATGCTATGGAAAAACAGATGAAAGCAGAAAG
>NZ_CAMQXC010000081.1 GCF_947038635.1 uncultured Cetobacterium sp.
GTTCCAACTCCAGCAAAATATTTATAAGAGTTTTTATTATCCTCTCTTTTAGGATTTATAATTGCAAAAGCAGGAGGTAGTTCATTATTTATCTCGTGATGATCTGTTATAATCATATCCATCTCTAAAGTATTACAATGTTCGACTTCAGAAATAGATGAAATCCCACAATCAACAGTTATTATTAAATTTCCGCCTTCTTCCTTTATGTAATTTAAAGCCTCCTTGTTTAACCCATACCCTTCATCTCTTAGTGGAATATAGTACCTTACATTAATTTCTAACTCTTTCAATGCTAAATAACAAAGGGATGTCGATGTTATTCCATCTACGTCATAATCACCATATATCCAAATTGTTTCATTATTCTCTTTAGCTTTTAGTATTCTTTCTACTCCTTTATCTACATCTGACAAAAGACTTGGATTCATCAAATTTTCTAATGTTCCATTTATGAAAAATTCGACTTCATCTTTTGATTCAATTCCTCTGTTAAATAAAATTTGCTCTATTTCTTTATCTATATTACTATTTATACTTTTAAAATTTTCTGATTTAAATATCCATTTTGTATTTCTCATTATCTATACCTTTCTTTTATTTAGTTATATATTGCACTATAAAATGCATATGTGTAAACTATCTCTTCTATTTCAGCTTGAAATTTTTCATCCACTATTGTTTCTAATTTTAAATCTCCATCTAATTCAAAATTTAAACCTTTTAAAACTTTTTCTCCATAGATATACTCAATTAATGTTTTTAAAATCATCCCATTATGTTTATCATATATTTTTTTTAGTATCTCTGTTCCTGTATCTATATTAATTTGTGGATTATAATAATATTCATCTTTATTTTCAACTAACTTTTTTGGTATACCCATTAATCCAAGCTTTTCAAATTTATTATTTTCATTATCAAAACCACTTTCTATATACATTACTGTATAAATTAGTGATTGTGGCACTAAATATTTTTTTCTAGTATTTTGAACTTCCTCTCTATAATATTTAGGATAAACATAGTGTAATAAATTTTTATATCTATAAAACTCTCTTTTAAATTCATTAACTTTTTTAAATGACTCTTTATAAAATTTACTCTCAATATAACTATTCATTATTGTTATTTTATCTTGAACAGTTTCTGTATCTAAATCAAAATTATTACTTTGAACAGCCAATTCTAATAATTCAGAGTTTTTCAATGCTCCAATTTGAGTTAATGCATCTTTTAGTACTTCCTCTTTATATGTATTTTTTATCTCAAAATCTGATATAGAGTTCATATAGTTTCTAACAACATAATTGCTTGCAAAAAATATATTATAATTTGCTAACTGCCACGAATTACTATCTCTTTCCATAAGTTTTGTATAGACCATATAGTATAAACCTGTCTTAGGATTTTCTGGATATTTATTTTTAAATCTATCATATAACTCAATAAATTTTTTTCTATTTTGTAATTTTATATATACATCTAATAACAAAGAATCTATTCTTTCATTTTTTTGATTTGTTTTTTCCAAAACTTCTCTAGCTTTAGTATACTCTTCTATCTTATAATAAATTCTTCCAATTCTAAAAGCTGCTCGATCCTTAAGTTTTATGTCTTGTATTTTTTCATAGTTAAAAATAGCTCTTGAATAATCTTTATTTTGTTCATAAGCAATAGCTCTTATAAATAAAAAATTTGCTTCACCTACTTGTGCATCTTTCGTCAACTCTATAACTTTTTTATTTGCATCTAACTTCAATAAACTTTCTAAATAAATTATTTTTTGACTGACTTTCTTCTCATTATAGCTACCTAATTTATCTAAAATTTCAACTGTTTTTTCATACTCTTTTTTTTCATAAAAATAATTTGCTAAATTTAACAACTCATTTTTCTCCAATTTATCAATTAATTTTAAATTATTTTGATATTTTATTTCATAAATATACTTATATTTTTCATTAGTTTTCTCTAATACCTTTAAAGCTTTTTTCTCATAAGGCTCTAATTGAGGATCATAATAATCTGTTACTAATCTTTTATAGTATTCAATCGACTGACTTTTATCATTTTTCAATTGATATATTCTAGCAACATTATAATCTCTTCTATATTGAAAATAATTTGTTTTTTTAAACTCTTGTTTTACATAACTTTCAGGCACGTATACCGCTCTACTAAAAAACAAAAGTGCTTCGTCATATTTTTTCATATCCATATAATTTTTTGCTATATAATATTTTGCATAATTGCTCGTTAATGGATAAGAATAAGGAAAGTTTTTTTGATAAATTTCATAATAAAATAAACTATTTTTATAATCCTCTTTTTTGTTAGCTTCTAAAGCTTTATTAAAAAATATATAATCATCAACATTATAGGAAAAACTTCTAATTCCAAGCATTATTGTTAATATAACTAGGTGTAAATATCTCATCTTTTCTCCCTCCGCTGTTTTTATATTTTTATTATATCATAATAATTTTTACTATAAAATTTATATTTTCTAAAAAAAATAGTTGAAATTATTTTAAATCTGTATAATAATAAATAATGTTACAATTTTTGTAGGAGGTGATATTTTGGGAATTATTAAAATTTTAGACGAATCTTTATCAAATATGATTGCTGCTGGAGAAGTAGTTGAAAATCCTGCTAGTTTAGTTAAGGAGCTTTTAGAAAACTCTTTAGATGCCAATAGTAAATATATAAAAATAGACGTTAAAAATGGCGGTAAAAATATTAAATTTACTGATGATGGTAAAGGAATGAGTAGAGAAGACTTACTTCTTTGTATTGAACGTCATGCTACCAGTAAAATTTCATCTAAAGATGATCTTTTTAATTTAAATACTTATGGTTTTAGAGGTGAAGCTCTTTCATCGATAGCTGCTGTTTCTAAAATGACTATTGCAACAAAACGAAAAGAAGATTCTTCTGGACATTCAATCAGTGTTACAGCTGGTAAAATAACAAATTTAAAAGATACTCAAAAAAGTACTGGTACAGAAATTGAAATAAATAATCTTTTTTTTAATACTCCAGCTAGATTAAAATTCTTAAGAAAAGATACAACTGAAAATACAAAAATTAAAGAAATTGTTTTGCAAGAAGCATTAGCTAATCCCACTGTTTCTATAATACTTGTTATTGATGGTAAAGAAAATATTCGTACTAGTGGTACTGGTATTGAAAATACTATCATTGAAATTTTTGGAGTTTCAACACTTAAAAATTTAAAACCTGTTGAATTTGGATATATTGGAAACCTTTCTTTAACAAGATCTACAAAAGATTTTATTTTCACATTTGTTAATAATAGACCTGTAAAAGCTAAAATTATTGAAGAAGCTTTAATCGATGGTTACTATACTCATTTAATGAGAGGAAAATATCCATTTGCTATAGTTAACTTAAAGGTAGATCCCAAATCTATTGATGTTAATGTTCATCCTTCAAAAAAAATCATCAAATTCTCTGATGAAAATAAAATTTATCACGACATTTACTCAATTACAGAGTCTGAATTAAATTTTGATAAGAATTTTAATATGCCTACTTTTGAGGTGAAAAAAGAAAATTTAAACTTTGAAAATATAAAAATTTCTGAAGATTCAAAAAAACCTTTTGAAAATTTTGAAATTAATGATATAAAAAGAGAGATTGAAATAAAAAAGGAAAATAAATCTTCTTTAGAAAAAAAGAATAATTCAGTTATTAATAAGGAAAATTTTTTAAACTTTCAAACAGAAACAAAGTTTATTCCGACTAAAAGTGAAATAACTACTCTTCAATTAGAAAGTGAAGAATTAAATATTTCCTTAGATGAATCTATTAAAGAGCCTGATGCTTCACTTAAAAGTACTATTAGTGATTCTTCTATTAAAAACAAATCTTTGATTTCTTCTGATGAAGTAATCTATTTTGATAATTTAAAAACTAATATAAAAATAATTGGACAATTCTCTAACTCTTTTATATTAGTTGAACAAGATGGTGATCTTATAATTTATGACCAACATATTGTTCATGAAAGAATTCTTTATGAAAAATTAAAACAAGAGTATGCTCAACACAAAATATCTTCACAAGCTTTATTAGTTCCTATTAAAATTTCGCTAACATTAAAACAAATAGAGATTTTAAAAGAGAAACTAAATTTCTTTGAAGATTTTGGATTTGAAATTGATCAATTTAATGATATGGATTTTTTAATTAGAGCTGTTCCTGTTTTGGATACTAAAGATTCTTTCGAAAATATTTTTTTTGAAGTTTTAGAAGGAATTACTAAAGTAAATTCTAAAAATGAAGTTATCGAAAGTATGATTATTTCAATGTCTTGTCGAAGTGCGATTAAAGCTAATGAAAAATTATCTATTTCTGAAATGGAGAAACTTATTTTAGAGTTACACAAAATTGGACGATTTACTTGTCCTCACGGAAGACCAATAACTTTTAAAATAAGTTTATTGGACATGGAGAAGGGATTTAAAAGAAAATGAATATAAATATTATATGTGTTGGTAAAATTAAAGAAAAATATATTTTAGATGGTATACAAGAGTTTGCCAAACGAATGCAAGCTTTTGGTAAATTAAAAATTTTTGAATTAAAAGAGGATGGTAACGATTCAAATAGAAATATGTCTATAGAAAAAGAATCAAAATCCATTCTTGAAACTTTAGAAAAAAACAAAGGATTTAAAATCCTTTTAGATATTCAAGGGAAGAATTTTTCTTCTGAAGATATGGCTTCACAAATTGAAAAAATAGGTCTTAATGGAGATAGCACTATTAACTTTATTATTGGTGGCTCTTACGGTGTTTCAGAAGATATTAGAAAATCTGCTGACTTAAGGCTCAGTTTTTCAAAAATGACTTTCCCGCATCAATTAATGAGATTAATTTTAATTGAGCAAATTTACAGATGGTTTAGTATTATAAAAAATACTAAATATCATAAGTAGTTTTTAATTTTATTTTTAACTTTATTTTTATAAATTATTAGGAGGAAACAATGTATTCGCAAGGAGAAACTTTTTATCACAACATCGATGACGAGGAGTTTGAACTAACAGTTTTAGAAAATCTAATTATAAGAGACAAAGAATATCTTATAACTGAGGATTTCGATGGGACTAATTATATATTTTTATATGATGAGGATGAGGACGATTTAATTTTTGTTGATGATGCTGCAGAAATAAATACTGTTTTAGATTTCTGGAAAGAAGAGTATTTAGGTGCAGATAACATAGGAGATTGGGATGATGATGAATATTATGATCGTGAAGACTCTTATGACCAAGATGATTATTATGATATGGGATATGACGATGACGAAAAGGATTATTATTAATGGCTAAAATTATTATTAACAGTACTGATTCTTTTGGAGAAAACATTTCTCAAAAAATGATTGCAAAAAAAGTGATTGAAAACGACGTCACTATTTTTACTTATGATAATAAATATGGTAAAGGCGAGATAAGAATATCCCCTTACTCTACTGAAATACTGAAGTTTGGAGAGATTCAAAGTAAACTTTTAATTAAACCAGAAATTAAAACAAATTTTATTTATAAAACTTCTTACTTCAATAAAAACTTTACAGTTTTATGTAAAAAATATGTTTATTCTGAAAATAAGTTGACAATTGCCTATATTATATATGATAATAATATAGAGATAAACCAATTAGAGATTGAAATAATTGAAGTACAATAAACACTAAAATAGAGCAATCTCTTTGCTCTATTTTTTATTAAAGGAGGGGTAAATGAAAAAAATACTTTTAATTTCTGCAACAGCTTTAATTTTTTTTAGTTGTACTAATCTTCAAACACAACTTCCTACTCAAAGCAAAGTTGTTGTTCCAAGTGTAAAAAATCCAGTTTTACAACAAGACAATTTTTTTCTTAATGAATCTGGTGTAGCTTATTTATATGATCTTGTGCAAAGAGATTCGTCAACAAATGCTATTCGTGAATATCTTCCATCTCAAATGATGGCACCTATGGAGGTTTATGCAGGTGAAACTTTAATTGTTAACAATATTAATGCTGATAGAGTTAAATTAATTTCTTCTCCTATAAAAAGTGATTTTACATTTAACATTAGTGGAAATAGTTTAAATTTTAATAGTCTTTATCAAGGGGAATATATTGCTGAAATTTATAAAGGATTCACATATGTTGGTACTGTTAAGATAAAAAATAAATTGAAATATAATTTTACTGAGAAAGATAATTATGATATAATTTTAAACAGCTACAATAATAAAAATTTAGATCTATTGGTAAAAAGTGCCCAGTTATATCTAATTGCTTTTCCAACAAACAGCAAACAAAAAGATGTAGCCTTCATGGTACTTGATTTAGGTTCTGCAAATGGAAATCAACTTTTAATTAATAAAGAGATTCGATATTTAAAAGAAAACTTCTCTCTTAATGAAGACGAGAAAATAAAGCTTCTAACTTTTGAAGAAAAGTCTAGTAATGGAAGTTTTATTATTAATAACTATTATTTAGATTACAATAGAAGTAATTTAAAATTAAACACTGAAATAATGAGAGCTATTCAACGTAAAAACAATGCTACTGCAGATGAATTACAATTTTTAGAAAATTTTTACGGTGATTCACAAAGTACAGAACTAGCCTTATTAATTGGAAATCTATACATGCAAAAAGGAGATAGTGATAAAGGAAATTACTATTTAAGCTTAGCTGGTTCATCTTCTAACTTGAATTCTAATTTTTCAAACTTAACTACTCCAACACCAGAGAACTCTATTTTATCTTCTAATAACATAGATAGAGATGAAGTTGTTACATCTGTATCACCTTCTGATTCTTCTAAAAATATTACAAATGGAATAGATGCTCTTAATCGTAAAAGTTATAGCGAAGCTTTAATATTCTTTAACAAAGCTGAAAGCAGTTCAACAAATATCTCTGAAGTTAGCTTCTATCGTGGTAAAACATACTTTTCAATGAATAATTTTGATAAAGCCTTATCTGATTTTGATAAAGTTACTACTCCAGGTGAAAATACATCTGAGTTATATTATTACTTAGGAGTTATCTATCATAAAAAAGGAGATATTGAAAAAGCAAAAGATTACTTAAGAAAATCTAGAGAAAATAATCCAAGTAGTACTTGGGGTAGAAAAAGTAGCATATATTTATTGAAACTATAAATTTAAAAAGGGAGAAAAACTATGGAAAAATACTTTGACAGAGTTGGAAAAGAACGTCTTGTTATGGAGCAATGGGAAAAAATAAAAGAGATTGAAGCTCTTGGAGTTTACCCATTCGGAAAAAAATATGATAAAGTTCATATGATTGGAGATCTTTTAAAATCATCTCCTGAAGCAGAGACAACTTTCAAAACAGCAGGAAGAATTATGGGATTCAGAGAGCAAGGTAAAGCCGTATTTGCTCATATTGAAGACCAAACTGGAAAAATCCAAGTTTATATTAGACAAGATCAAATTGGAGAAGAGGCTTTTGAAATAGTTAAAAAATTAGGTGTTGGAGACATTATTGGTGTTGAAGGTACTTTATTTATGACTCAAAAGGGTGAGTTAACTTTAAGAGTTTCTCAAGTTGAGTTACTATCAAAGAATGTTAGAGCACTTCCTGAAAAGTTCCACGGTCTTACAGACGTTGAAACTAGATATAGAAAAAGATATTTAGACCTTATCATGAATAGAGATGTTAAAGAAACTTTCATGAATAGAGTTAGAATCATAAATGGTATTAGAGAGTTTTTAAATAAAAAAGGATTCTTAGAAGTTGAAACTCCTATGATGCATCCAATCGTTGGAGGAGCTGCTGCAAGACCATTTATTACTCATCATAACGCTTTAGATATGGAGTTATATTTAAGAATCGCTCCTGAGCTTTATTTAAAAAGATTAATAATTGGTGGATTCGATAAAGTTTATGAAATTAATAGAAACTTCAGAAATGAAGGTATTTCTACTAGACATAATCCAGAATTTACAATGATGGAATTATACCAAGCTTATGCTGACTATAATGATATGATGGATTTAACTGAAAGTTTATTCCAATACCTTGCTACAGAGGTTTTAGGAACAACTAAAATAGAGTATAACGAAAAAGAGATTGACCTTGGAAAATTCTATAGAATTCATATGGTTGATATGATAAAGGATGTTACTGGTGCTGATTTCTGGCAAAATTTAACAGTTGAAGAAGCTAAAGCTTTAGCTAAACAACATCATGTTGAAATTGCTGATCACATGACAACTATTGGACATATCATCAACGAATTCTTTGAGCAAAAATGTGAAGAGCATATAGTTCAACCTACATTTATCTACGGTCACCCAGTTGAGATCTCTCCTCTAGCAAAAAGAAATGCAGAAGATTCTAGATTTACTGATAGATTTGAATTATTTATTGATGCAAGAGAATATGCAAATGCATTCTCTGAATTAAATGACCCTGCTGATCAAAGAGGAAGATTTGAGGCTCAAGTTGAAGAGGCTTTACTAGGAAACGATGAAGCTACTGCTGTTATCGATGATGATTATATCGAAGCTTTAGAGTATGCTTTACCTCCAACAGGTGGATTAGGAATTGGTATTGATAGAGCTATAATGCTGTTAACTGGTTCTCCATCAATTAGAGACGTTGTACTTTTCCCACAAATGAAAAGAAGAGACTAGTTTTATATTTAGAGGTGTTCCTATGGAACACCTCTTTAATCTTTTATACAATCGTACTGGAGGTTTTATTTTGTTATATGAATTTCTTATTATTTTAAGCATTAACTATTTGGGAGTTATTTTAGAAAAAGTTTTTCATCTTCCTACTCCTGGAACAGTTAATGGTTTAATTCTTTTATTTATTTTTCTTTCTTTAAAAGTAATAAAGTTAAATAGTATTAAAAATGTTGGTGAATTTTTTATTGCAAATATGATCATTACTTTTATCCCACCTAGTGTGAAGTTGTTAGACGTTATTGATATTTTAAAAACTGACTTTTTTAAATTAATTTTTTTACTTATATTAACAACTTTAATTACAATGGTTGTTACTGCTTTATGTGTAGACTTCATGATGAGGGGGAAAAAATAAATGAAAGAACTTTTATTTGATAATGCTTTTTTTGGAATTTTTATTAGTTTAATTGCTTTTAAAATTGGAAAAGATATTTTTAATAAATTTAAATGGCCTATTCTAAATCCAATTTTTGTAGCTCTTATTCTTATTTTTATATTTATGGAAGTTTTTAATATTCCTACATCTTATTATAATAAAGGAGGAGATATATTAGGCTTTTTTATAGCTCCTGCTACAGTATGTTTAGCCATCCCTTTATACAAAGAACTAGGAACACTAAAAAAACATTATAAAGTTATTTTAGCTGGAGCTCTAATTGGATCTGTTACTGCTATTTTATCTGTTGTTCTCTTAGGAAAGCTTCTTGGGATAGAAGATATTATTCTTTTATCGTTTGTTCCTAAGTCTATCACAACTCCAATTGGTATAGAGGTTAGTAAACTTCTTGGTGGAATTCCTGCCATTACAGTTTTTGCCATAATGGTTACTGGAATAGCTGGAAATATTTTTGCACCATTTATGTTGAAACTCTTTAGAATTGAGAATGCTGTTGCTAAAGGTCTTGGAATTGGTATCTCAAGTCATGCTGTTGGAACAAGTAAAGCTATTGAAATGGGAGAGGTTGAAGGGGCAATGAGTGCTTTATCTATTGTTATCGCTGGTATAATCACAATTTTTATAGCTCCATTACTTCTAAATTTTCTAAAATAAAAATTTTAAATGAAATATAAAAAACCCTCCTGGGGGGGAGGGTTTTTTCATAACACGGGGGAGTGTTAAAAAATAAAAAAGATTAAAATAGATTTTTGGGGGGTATATAGATCTATTCAATCAAATTCGGTCTCGCTATTAGTATATAATAAGTACGATTTTCTGTCAAGTTTTTTTTCAGTACATTTT
>NZ_CAMQXC010000082.1 GCF_947038635.1 uncultured Cetobacterium sp.
TCTCTATTAATTTAACAAATTTATTATATCATAGAATAGAAAGTTATGCTATTTTTATAAGAAAGGGTGAGCTTTCGCTCACCCTTTACTAAAATACTATAACCATTACATTTTCATCTGGTCTTTGTTCATTAGATTTTCTATTAACTTTTCCATTTGTTACCCAATCAAAAAGGAACTTAATATGTGACTCCATATTTCTAATACATTTTCTAGTTCCCTCAACGGTTCCTAATGTTCCATCTTTTTCTCTCAAGAAAAAGTCTCTATTTATATTTTCTTCAAAGTTAATTGGTGTTCCATGAATGTATCCTCCACCTGAAAAACGTATTGCATACTTTGCCATTCCAGCTGCATTATTATACTCATCCCTGTATCCCATTTCATACTTTAATACTGGAACTATGAAATATCCTCTAGGAGTTTCAAATCCTAAAGTACTCTCCATACCAGTTTTATTTAATGTATAAGAAATTAACTCCCACTGACCTTCAGAATTCTTTTGGAAAATACCTTGATTTTCATTTTCTAAATCTATTACAATAGCTTTTCTAAAGTTTGCATTAACTGCAGGATATCTTGTGATAGCATTTTTACTTACTTTTAATGGTTTTTCTGCAATTGAAAGAGCATTTACATACACATCATTACCACTTGTAGATTCAATTGACATTAATGATCTATCTGGTATAAATATTGTTTCACCATTATAGCTTGCTCTAGCATTTTGATCTGCTGAAACTCCATACTTATCTTTAATTCTACTCATATTTTGGTTACTAGGATTTGGAACATATGTATTTATTGATACTAATTCTTTTCCCTTTGCCGCTTCTGATTGTAAGAATTGAGATAATTTATGTACTCTATTATTCATCTCTTCAAATTTAAATCTTCTTAATGTTACTAACATTGCCGAGATATAACCTTCAACTCTATTTCCATTCTTATCTTTTAGCTCTACTTTATACCATTCATTTTTATTTGATTCAACTTTCTCTAAAACCTTTAATTTTGTATTAAATGGAAATCTTACAATCTCTTTAGAATATATTGATGAATCTTGTCTAATGGGTGCATCTACACTTTTTATAAAAACATAGTTTAAATACTCTGGCTCAGCCTCATTATTCATTATATTTACGTGAACACTCATTGGTATTACATTTTCGTACTTCTCTTTTAACGTTTTAGTAACAGCATGAAGTGGTTGTGATAAAAAAGTAAGTCCTAAAATCATAATCCCTAAAGAGATTAATTTGCTTTTTTTCATTATAACCCACCTATTTTAATTTCGATTCCATTAGTTCTGTAACTATCTTAGGATTTGCTTTTCCTTTTGACAATTTCATAACTTGTCCAATTAGTCCTTTTAAAACTCTAGGTTTTCTACCTTCATCAGAATTTTTAAAGTCCTCTACCATCTTAGGATTTTCAGCTAGTACTTGATCTACTATTCCCTCAATCTCTCCTAAGTCAACAACCTGTATCATCCCTTCCTCTTTTACTATAACTTCTGGATCTCTACTATCGTTTAATTTTATAGTAAATAACTCTTTAGCTATTTTAGAAGAGATAATCTCTTTTTGAATAAGATTTATTATTTTTCCTAAATCTTCAGAATTTATTTTAGATTCCTCTATAGATTTTCCACTCTCTTTTAACTCTCTTAAAACTTCTGTCATTATCCAGTTTGATGAAAGTTTAGCGTTATTAGTAACTTTTACTACTCTTTCAAAATAATCCGCTAACTCAATCTCATCTGTTAATATATTTGCATCATATTCTGGTAATGCATAAGTTTCAATAAATCTTTTTAATTTTGCTGATTTTGATTCAGGCATTAATTTTTTTACTCTTTCAATTTCATCATCTTTTATAACAAGCTTTGGAAGATCTGGTTCAGCAAAGTATCTATAGTCCATTGCATCTTCTTTACTTCTCATTATTCTTGTTACTTGAGCATCATCATCCCAAAGTCTAGTTTCTTGATCAATAGTTCCACCATTCTCAATAGCCTCAATTTGTCTTCCTATCTCATAATCAATAGCTCTTGCAACTGCTTTAAATGAGTTTAAGTTTTTTACTTCAACTCTTGTACCAAAAACTTTACTTCCTTTTTCCATAACAGATATATTTGCATCACATCTTAGAGATCCTAATTCCATTGATACATCACTTATTCCAGTGTATTTTATTGTACTTTTTAAAAGATTTAAATACTCATAAGCTTCTTCAGAACTTCTTAAATCTGGTTCAGATATTATTTCTAAAAGAGGCATTGATGCTCTATTGAAGTTTATTAGTGATTCAGAACCTGCATGTATAGATTTTCCTGCATCCTCTTCTATTTGTATTCTAGTGATTCCAACAGTTAACTCTCTACCTGAGTTTAACTTTACATCTAAAAATCCTTTTTCACAATATGGTTTTTCAAATTGAGTAATCTGATAGTTTTTAGGCGTATCTGGATAGAAATAATTTTTTCTATCAAATCCACTTACATTATTAATTTTACAGTTTAAAGCTAGTGCTGCTTTTACTGCATATTCAACTACTTTTTTATTTAACTTTGGTAACGCTCCTGGATGTCCTAAACATATTGGACATGTATGCGTATTTGTTGGTGAATTATCATAGTCTGCACTACATCCACACCAAACTTTTGTTCCTGTTTTTAATTGAAGGTGTACTTCAAGTCCTATTACCGATTCCCACTGTCTCGCCATTACACTCTCTCCTTTATCGCTTTTTCAAAAGCATCTCCTGCTTTTAAGATATCTTTTTCTCCAAATGCTTTTCCTAATAATTGTATTCCAACTGGTAATCCTTCAGTCATTCCTGCTGGTATTGAAATTCCTGGTATTCCTGCTAGGTTTGCTGGTATCGTAAAGATATCCTCTAAGTATAGTTCTACTGGAGTCTTTTTAGCATCCAATCTAAAAGCAGGTCCTGGTGTTACTGGAGTGAATATAATATCAACTTTTTCGAAAGCTTTATCAAAATCATTTTTTATTAATCTTCTAACTTTTTGAGCTTTCTTAAAATATGCATCAAAGAATCCTGCGCTTAAAACATATGTTCCTATCATAATTCTTCTTTTTACTTCATCTCCAAATCCTTCACTTCTAGATTTTGTATATAACTCATCTATATTTGAAGCATTCTTTGTTCTATGTCCATATCTAACACCATCAAATCTAGCTAAATTTGAACTAGCTTCTGCTGGAGCTAATACATAGTATGTTGGAGCTGCATATTTTGTATGTGGTAATGATATTTCTACTATTTCTGCACCTAAAGATTTAAAAGTTTCTAAAGCTTCATCTACAACCTTTTTTACTCCTGGATTTAGTCCCTCTATGAAGTATTCTTTCGGCACACCAATCTTCATTCCTTTTATATCTCCAGTTAAATAATCTAAATAATTTGGAACCTCTACTTCTTCAACTGTAGAATCATAGTCATCTACACCTGCTAATGTATTTAAAGCCAAAGCTACATCTTTAACTGTTTTAGCAAATGGACCAATTTGGTCTAGAGATGAAGCAAATGCCATAAGACCATATCTAGAAATTCTTCCATAAGTTGGTTTTAATCCAACTACTCCACAAAATGATGCTGGTTGTCTGATACTTCCACCTGTATCTGATCCCAGAGATATATAACATTGATTTGAAGCAACTGATGTCGCTCCTCCTCCACTACTTCCTCCAGGAACTCTATCTAAATCCCAAGGATTTTTAGTTGTTTTTTCATAAGCAGATGTTGTTGTTGTTGAACCCATAGCAAATTCATCCATATTTGTTTTTCCTATTATTATTGCATCTGCATCTTTTAATTTTTTTACAACTGTAGCAT
Organism: uncultured Cetobacterium sp.; assembly: GCF_947038635.1. Classification (GTDB taxonomy): domain Bacteria; phylum Fusobacteriota; class Fusobacteriia; order Fusobacteriales; family Fusobacteriaceae; genus Cetobacterium_A. The sequence goes on from NZ_CAMQXC010000082.1 coordinate 3,862, forward strand.
CATATATTCCTTCATATCCTTCTAATATCTTAGAAGCTGATTGTGATGGTTCTCCAATTGATACCATATTATCTTTTATCGCTACTGGAATTCCTGCTAAAGCTCCTACAGTTTCTCCGTTTTGTATTTTATGATCAACTATCTTTGCCTCTTCTATCGCTTTTTCTTTTCTAAGAGATACAAAACTTCCAATCTCACCATCAGTTTCTTCTATTCTATCAAAAATAGCTCTAACAACCTCTTCAGATGTTAATTCTCTATTTAATATTTTTTCTTTTATTTCAAAAGCTGTTAACTCGTATATCTTTTTCACAGAAAAATCCTCCTTTAAAATTTATTCTCCAACTACCTTAGGTACTATTAGTGCTCCATCCTCTGAAGCAGGAGCATTTTTCATAGCTTCCTGAACAGTTAGAGACTCTCTTATGATATCTTCTCTTAACTTAACTCCAGTTTCATGAATTTGTACTAATGGTTCCACCTCATCAGTATTTATTTCCCCTAAAACATCTATATACTCTAATATATTATTTAGGTCTGCTTGGAATCTTATAATTTCCTCTTCATTAAATTCTAATCTTGCTAATTTAGCTACATTTAGAACATCTTCTCTTGTTAAAGACATCTATCTTCCTCCTATATTCTATAATGATTTTAAATACTTTACCTCTTGTGATGTTAGTTTTCTATATTTTCCTAACTCTAAATTTCCTAAGTTTATTTTTCCAATAGCTTCTCTTCTTAAATATACTACTGGATGTTTTACTGCATCAAACATTCTTCTAACTTGACGATTTTTACCCTCTCTAATAGCTATTATCACTTCACTTCTACCTTGAGCTCTCTTTAATATCTTTGTTTTAGCTGGTAATGTTTGTCCATCTTCTAAGTTTATCCCTTTTGCTAATTTTGAAAGGTCTTTATCTCTTATTTCACCTTTTACAATTGCAAAGTATTCCTTATAAACTTCTCCTTTTGGATGTATAACTTTATTGAAGATATCTCCATCATTTGTCAAAATTATAGCACCTTCTGTATCAGCATCTAATCTTCCTATTGGATATAATCTTTCCTTAGTATCTATTAAATCTGTAACTGTCTTTCTTCCTCTATCATCTTTTGAAGCACTTAAAACACCTTTAGGTTTATTTAATAAAAAATAAACTTTGTTTTCTGATTTTGGTTTTTCAAATAACTGTCCTTTTATATAAATTTTATCATTATCCGTAACTTTTTGTCCTGGTGTTACATCATTTCCATTAACTTTTATATCCCCGTTTTCAACAAGCTTATCTATCTCTCTTCTTGACGCATAACCACTCTGTGCTAAGTACTTATTTATTCTCATTGGTTCCATTTAATTTCTCCTTCATATCCTCATATTGTGGTAGTTCTTCTACCGATGAAATCCCTAGGTAACCTAAAAACTTATCTGTTATTTCATATAAATTTGGTCTTCCTATAGTTTCTCTTTTTCCACAAATTCTTATAAATTTTCTTTCCTCTAAAGTTTGAACTACTCTATCTGTGGAAACACCTCTTACTGCTTCTATTTCACTTTTAGTTATAGGTTGACGATAAGCTATTATTGATAATGTTTCTAAGGCAGCATTTGATAATTTTTTAGGTTTTACATCTTGTTTAAAATATAGATTTACTATTTCTCCGCATCTTGGATTTGTTATTAAATAAACAATCTCTTGATCTATTTCAATATTTATTCCTGTATTAAATCGCTCTTTTTTTAACTCTTCTAAAATTTGTAGAATTTTTTCTATAGATACTGAAAAAAACTTACTTAAATCTCTTATTTTTATTTCGTCTCCACCTAATAAAAGTATTGACTCTATCTGTTCCTTTATACCAATTATTTCTTCTTTAATCATATTAATCCCCTATATTGAATATTTATCAAATATAAATATACTTCTTCTAAATCTAATTCATTATATTTTTCATTATAATTGATAAAATAATCCATATTATAAAATATTTTATCACTTTCAACTGTATAATTATTTTTATATAATAATAGTGATAAACTTAAATTAGCTTTACTATCTATATTATCATCTTTTTTTAATAATCTAATCAAATTTTTTGTATTTTCTAATAATTTATTTATATTTTTTATTTGACTCTCTTGTGATAAAATATCTAAATATTTTATATAGTTATTATTTTTTATAATTCCAGAAGAATTCAGTATTTCTTTTTTTACTTTTCCACTTATATCTTCTTTCATTAATTCTATTTCATTAAATAATAACTCATTTTTTTCTAATTTTTCTATCTCTAATAAAAAATTATAAAATACCAGACTATTTTCTAACCAATCGCCCTCTTTATTTTTTATACTTTTATAAGATTCCTGAATATCCTCTTGAACTTTTATAAAATTATTTTTTAACAATGTCTTAGCATCACTATTCTCTTTCAAATTAGATAATTTTATATAGTAATAATATGTGAACATATTTTGAATACTATCGCCTCTATCAAAGTTAAATTCTGGTATCAATCTTTCTCTATTTAATATACCATTTAAATATATGACTTTCAATTGCTCCATATACTTTGCTCTACTCATGTTCATATTTAAACTATTTTGATTACTAAAAGATATCAAATAAAGTTTTTTTATTTGGTTAATAACTGTATCTCTTAAATAATAATATTTTTTATTAAAGTTATTCCAAAACTTCTTTTCTCTAGCCATAACTTCCGTAAAAGAAATATTTGAAAATTTTGGTTTCTTTTTACTAAACACTATTTCTAAAGAGTCATCTTTTTTGTTCTTAATATCTTTTACTAAGTATATTCGCTCATTTAATCCTTTTAATAACGTGGTTTCCAATGACTTCACTTTAAAGTTTTCAAAATCTCTTTCTGTTGCTACGAGAATATTAGATTTATCATCTTTAGAAAAATTCAACATATCATATTTATAATATCCATCTTTATTTTCAATATTCCCTTCTAAGATTAATGGAGAAAACTTATAAACTAGTTTATATGGCTCATTCCATTTAATACCATTTAAATTAGTATAAATAAACATATCATTCTTATTTTCATTGGATAATACTATATATGATTCCACAATATTATCATTTATATTGTATTTCATATAAAAAATATTTTTACCATCTATAAATTTTGTTTGTGTATAATAGTTTCTTGCTCTATATATTTTATAATCTTTTATTAATAATATTTGTAAATTCGATAGTACATCTTTACTAAACTCTCTAGCTTTTACATTTGTTAAAATATTATTTTTGCCATCATAAAAAAGAGCTATCTCACCATTTGTGATGAGATAGTTCGCTCTCAATATTGAAGATACAAATAAAATTAGTAATATTATTCTCTTCATAGTGCCTCTTTTTAATAGTCACTTTCAGGAGAAATTAAAACTCTTTTATATTTATCAAATTCTTTTAAAAGTTGTTGAATTCCATTTACAACTGCATTTAAAGGATCTTCTGCAACAGTAACCTCTAAACTTAAGCTTTCAGCTATTCTCTTATCAATTCCTCTTAATAGAGCGCCTCCCCCAGCTAAATAGATTCCTTTTCTTTTTATATCAGAAGATAATTCTGGTGGAGTTTTTTCAAGAATACCTTTTATCTCTTCTATTATTAAAACTACAGCTTCTTCTAAAGCTTCAGCAATTTCAGATGAATAAACTTTTACATTTTTAGGTAATCCACTTAATGCATTTCTTCCACTAATTTCAATAAAGATATCCTCTTCTAAATCTGTTACTGCTCCAACAGCAATTTTTATCTCTTCTGCAGTTTTTTCTCCAATAAACAGATTATGTTTTTGTCTAATATAATCTATAATTAAAGAATCAAATTTATCTCCAGCTATTTTTAAAGATGATGTTTTTACAATTCCTGCTAACGATATAACTCCAATCTCTGTCGTTCCACCACCGATATCAACAACCATATTTCCTTCAGGCTCAAATATATTTAATCCAATTCCTATTGCTGCTGCCATCGGCTCTTCTATTAAATAAGCTTCTCTTGCTCCAGCTTCTCTTGTCACATCCATAACAGCTCTTTTTTCTACTTGAGTAACTCCAGCTGGAACACATATAATAACTCTTGGACTTGATAAACTTTTTCCTCTATTTACAATTTTATAGAACTCTCTTAACATCTTTTCAGTTATTTCATAATCTGCAATAACTCCATTCTTAAGAGGTCTTATAGCCTCAACTGTATGAGGTGTTCTTCCTATCATTTGTTTAGCTTTATCTCCAACTTCGAAAATATCTTTTGTTTTTGTATTAATAGCTACAACTGATGGAGCGTTCATTATAATTCCTTTATTCTTTACACAGATTAATGTATTTGAAGTTCCTAAATCTATTCCTAAATCATCTGAAAATATACCTAAAACTTTTCCAAATATTTTTTTCATTACAACTCTCCTTAAATTAATTTATATTTTATTTAAACTTTCTATTGATATTTTTAAATTATTTAAAGTTTTTATAAAATGATTTATTGGAAACCCCATAATTGCAAAGAAATCTCCATCTATTTTATCTACAAAAATAGAACCTAATCCTTGAATTCCATAAGCTCCAGCTTTATCCATAGGCTCTCCACTCTTTATATACCATTTTATCTCTTCATCATTTATTTGTTTAAAATAAACTATACTCTTTACAGAGTTTGTTATTTTTATTTCTTTTTCTAAATTTATTAATGTATATGCAGTTATTACTTCATGACTTTTTCCAGAAAGAGATTTTAACATTTTCTCAGCATCCATTTCATTCTTCGGTTTTCCCAAAATTTTCCCATCTATCACAACAACTGTGTCAGCTCCTACAACAAATTCTTTTGGATTTTCTACAGCTACTGCCATAACCTTTTTTAAAGAAATATCTTTTATTTGTTCTACAATCTCTACTTTATCACTTATCTCTTCTATATCTTTACTTTTAATTTGCAGCTGAAATCCCAACTGTGCTAATATCTCTTTCCTTCTCGGGGATTTGGATGCTAATATCATCGTCCTCATCTATCCTTTCTATATCATCTATTTTATCTTCTACAGCTATATTTTCTAAGTTTTCTTCAAATTCTTGAGAAATATTTACTTGTAATACCAAGTCATTTTCAGAATTTTCTTCTAAAATAACCTCTTCTACTTCCATTTCTAAACGATCTTTTTCTTGATAAGCTTTTTGAATATTACATATTTCATCATAGATATCTTTTTCTAACTTAGCTTGTTTCTCTAACCTAATTTGTTCCTCTTTTAATCTTCTTTCTTCTCTAATTCTAAGAATTTGTCCTTTGAAAAAATTAATAACTGATAAAATTAATTTTCTTATCATCTTTCCACAAATTACAATAACAGAAAGAAAAATTATAAAAATCAAACTACCTGCAAACACATTAGCTTTAATATTTGGAAATATCTTTAAAAATGTATATAATTCAATATAACCTAAATTAATGTTTAATAGACCAACTTGAATAACATATTGTTGAACTGTCTCCATCGTTCTTTCCGTTTGCTCTTTTAAACTATCTAATAAATAAAGATAACCTGTAGCTATTCCTAAAATAATCATAAAAAATAACCTTGTTTTTAAAACAACTCTTTTATTTGGATTTTTCATAAACATTGAAAACCCATATCCTACTAAAAATATCCATAATAATTTTTCATATATTCCAAAATACTCTTTTATATATAAATATATATTATTTATTTGCAAAAAATTAGGATAAAAGTACCCTAAAAAAAAGTAAATCAATGAAATTATATATATATATTTAAAACTAAATAACCATTTTATTTTTTTCATTCGAGCACCTTTTTATTAAACTTTTTTCATATTATTGTACCATAGAGATATATAGTTTTCAAGCAATTAAGAGTGGGATAAAAAAAAAGTAGACTTCATTGAAGTCTACTGTTATTAGTCATAAAGTGGTGCGAGAGGAGGGACTTGAACCCTCACGTCGAAACGCCAGATCCTAAGTCTGGTGCGTCTGCCAATTCCGCCACCCTCGCAAGTGGTGCCGCTTATCGGAGTCGAACCAATCACCTACTGATTACAAGTCAGTTGCTC
>NZ_CAMQXC010000083.1 GCF_947038635.1 uncultured Cetobacterium sp.
CTATTGAAATGTTAAAATCAATAAAAGATTTTCCAAGAGCTAATTGTATGCACTGACCATCTAAAGTTTTAATTGTATTTAATAGTTTTGGAAAGTCTATCAAAGAGTATTTACCCATATCATGAGCTCTAATTCCTATTTTAATCATAAATGTTTCTCCTAAGTTGTTTTTTTATAAATTACATTTTTATCATACACTGAATCACCTTCAATGTGTTCTCCGTGGATATATCCACCATTACTGATATATTTTGGGATAGAATTAGATTTACCTTTTAAAGTTGCATCTAAAGTTACCAAAGCAAAAGCTTCTGGTGAATCAATTCTTGAGTTTAAATAGTTTGTATTTTCTACAAAATAACCATTTTTAAATTTAGTATTAACTATATTATCTCCAATAACTTTTGCCATTTTTAAATAACTATCATTTTTTGTAATATCATACAAATCAGTCATTAGTAATAATGCGTAAGGTGATGAATTTTTAGTTTTGAAATCTAATTTAATATTTTGACCATTGGTTGTTCCGATATCACCAAGAGAAAAAGTTTTATTAGTCATTACTCTAGCAAGGTTCCAAAGGTCAGTATCTTTAGATACATCATAAGATCTAATAAGAGCAATAGCATACTCCTCAGTAGTAGGTTTCGTTTTTGTTAATTTACTACCTTTTTTTCCATAGTATCCGTCTCTAATTAAAGTATAATTAGTTAAATCAGTTCCATCATTCCAAACGGGTTTGATTTCGCCAGTCTCATAATCAAAAGATATTTTATAGAAATTTTTAAGAGTATTTATTGACCAGTTTAAAAGTTCTTTATCATTAGTTTTTTTATAAATTTCAGTTAGAATTAAGGCATTATCCACTACGATAGCCTTTGCATTTCCTTTAAATAATGCATTTCCCTCTTTTGCAATATCTCCGAACTCTGGCCCAAATTGTCTATAAGCTCGATCGCCGTATTTAGAATTAGTATCAGAATCTGATTTAGGTGGCCATTCTCTTTTCTTAGGTGATGAAAATTGATATACAGGAGCTCCGGTTTTAGGGTTTTTTGCAAGTTCGTATTGTTTTAAAAGTGTTTTTGCCCAGCTAGTCATATCAGGATTATTTTCAAAACTATTTAAAATGAAAGCTGAATAAACTAAATCAGAACCAGCATTAATAAATGTTAATCCTTTTGTTTCTGGAAGTATAGGCAGATTTTCAGTGACTACAATATCTATTGGAGTATTATTTTTAAATATATTGGTATCTAATTTTTTATTATAACTTCCATGTCTTCCCATATCTAGAGTTTTCCAATCTTCAACATGACCATTCCAAAAGGCAGTAACATAATTTTTAGTATTTATTGGGTTTACTTCATATAAGAATTCATAATATGGAAAATGGTTTTTTAATTCGTGGACTTGATTTTTATCTTGAGGACCCTCTAATTTTAGTGTATCTAAGTTGACAAACCTATGGCCTCCCCAATAATAAAGTCCATTTTTATCAGTGAAGTTATCTAAAAAATACTTTGTTGTATTAAGTGCAGTATTTTTATATTGCGGATCTCCTGTAACCTCAGATAAAATAACTAGAGTTCTTAAAAAATTTTGTTGGTTTGCAAAGTTAGATATTTTAACTTTTTCTCCGTTGGGATAAATCCATTCGATAGGTTCTCCTGTTAAAGTATTGATACCGTCAGCTAAAAGTGGTGTTGGATTAATTTTACTTTGGCCATTAGTAGTTATATTTTTATAAAAAGTTTTAACAGTTTCAAGTCGAGCTTTATCATTTTCAGTGTAATCGACTTTTCCTAGGGCTAAAGTTGTTAGCCCTAAAAAAAGTGAAAGTTTGAAGGTTTTGTTCATATATTCCTCCTAGTTATTCTCTTTTAAAAATTCATTTGTTACATTTATAATTTGATTAGAAGCATCTTCAGATGAAACTTGTTTATAACCTAATTTATCTATAATATCTTTTAAAGCTACATGTAACTGCTTGTGTTCAAATAGAGGGTGTATACCTTTACCAGCAAAATCAATAACTTTATTGTTAGCTTCTAAGATGAATGAATCCAAAAGATTATTTTCTTTTAAAGTAGCAACAGCAGAAGTATTAGCTGGAATTCCTCTAGACACTCCAAGAATTTTAACGGCTTCAGGGTCGGAGATTAAAAAATTAAGTAATTCAGCAGTTTCTTTTGGATGTTTAGTATTCTTATTAATTGCAAAAGCCATAGATACTTTTGAAAATCCAGATTTGTGAGGTCCGAAATCTTTTGGGTATTCTCCAACAACAAGCTCTTGTCCTTCTTCTAAGGAATCTCTCCATTTTAAAGAAGCGCTATCCCATTCATAAGTTCCTCCAAATTTTCCAACAATCCAAGATGGATGTTGATCGAGTTGAATGTTTCCAGCAGCAGCTCTATCCTCCAAAGAAGGAATAATTTTAGTATTAACTAAATCTAGATAAAAATCCGCAGCATTTTTTAACTCTTGTTGACTATAAGCAACTTTATTATCGACAATGAATGGTTTTCCAGTTTCTTGTTCTAATTTATAGAGCATAAGAAGAAGAGCCCCATAATAATCAGATTCAAATCCAAAGTAATCAGGACCAAGCTTTTCTTTCATTGTTTGAGTAGAAGTAATAATCTCTTGGAAACTTTTAGGAAGAGGTAAGCCAGCTTTATCGTATGTTGTTTTATTATATAAAAAGACCCTTCCAGCTACTCCATAAGGAATGGCATTTAATTTATTATTAATAATACATTGCTCTAAAATATTTTTATCATATTGATTTAAATCAATTGTGGTAGATAAATCGTTTAGATTATAAAAACCATCTCCATTTTTAGAAAAAATATTTATCCAATTCCAATTTATTTGCATAAGATCAGCAGCCATATCACCAGCCATTTGAGTAGTGATTTTTTCTTGCCATCCTTGCCATCCACCATATTCTGATTTAATCTTTATATTAGGGTGTTTTTTTTCAAAAAGTTTTAAAGCTTCTATAGTTTTTTTATGCCTATCATCTCCACCCCACCATGAAACTCTTAATGTTATATCTTGATTACTTGGAGTTGAAGAGGATATATTTTCTTTATCTTTGTTACATGCTGTGAAAACAGATAATGCAGTTAATGATAGAAAAAAGACTTTTTTATAACTCATAGATATTCTCCCTATAATATATTTTTATTGGTTTTGAGATAAAAATTCATTAGTAATAGATATGATTGATTTAGCTGTTTGCTCAGCATTTGCTTGACCATATCCAAAAGTTTCAATTGCTCCTCTTAAATCTGTATTTAATTTTTTATGCTCAAAAAGAGGATGAATACCTTTGCCAGCAAAATCTTTAACAGCATTATTAGCTTCAAAAGCTAAACCAGTAAGTTGTCCATTATTTTCTAATACCTCAACAGCGGCAGAATTAGAAGGAATTCCTCTAGAAGTTCCAAGAATTTTTACAGCCTCAGGGTCTGTTGTTAAAAATTCAACTAGAGTAGCAGCTTCTTTTGGATGTTTTGTATTTTTTTTAATAGCGAAAGCCATAGAGACTTTATTAAATGCAGATTTATTTTCTCCAAATTCAGTAGGAAAGTCAGCTAAAACTAATTTTTGATTTCCTTCAAGAGCATCTTGCCATTTTTGAGCCGAACTATCCCACTCATATGTTCCAGCATATTTACCTTGAATCCAACTAAGGTGTTGATCTAAAGGAATGAATCCAGCAGCAGCTCTAACTTTTAATGATGGAAGAGCATTTTGTTCAACTAGATTATTATAAAAATTAATAGCCTCAACGAGTTCTGTTTCTGTATAAGCAACTTTATTATTAATAATAAATGGTTTTCCAGTTTCTTGTTCTAATTTATAAAGCATAAGAAGAAGAGCTCCATAAGCGTCAGTATCAAAAGCATAATAATCATTTCCCAATTTTTCTCTAATAACTTTAGCTGATGAAATCATTTCATCAAAATTTTTAGGAATTGGAAGTCCAGCTTTAGTATATGTAGTTTCATTTATATAAAAAACTTTTCCAGTCATTCCAATTGGGATGGCATTTAACTTCCCGTCAACAGAACATTGATTAAGTATGTCAGAGTTATAATTATTAAGGTTAATAGTATCTGAAAGTTTATTTAAATCATAAAAACCATTTCCGTCTTTTGAAAAAAGATCAATCCAATTCCAGTTAATTTGCATAACATCAGGTGCAGTATTTCCAATTATTTGAGTGGTAACTTTTTCTTGCCATCCACTCCATCCACCGTACTCTCCCTTCACTTTAATATTAGGATGTTTTTCTTCAAAAAGTTTTAATGCTTCTAATGTTTTCTTATGTCTATCGTCCCCGCCCCACCAAGACATTTTTAAATTCACAACTTTAGAACTAGCTAAAGAGATTGTAGGATAAGTCATCCCCACAACAACTGAACTTAGTAAAAGTAATTTTTTGAAATCCATAAAATATACCTCCCGTATTATAAAAAATTTTCTCATTGAAACTTGTTTATTAGTATGTTAACATTCTAGGATACAAGTTTGAATGTATTTACAATTTAAACATACCTTAAAAAAATAAAAATGTCAAATTTTTATTATATTTTTTTTAAATAAAAAGTTCTAAAATAGAATGAATCAATCGGAGGATTATCATGTTTAAAAGAATTCAAGAAAAATGGGTTTTAGAAAAGAAAGATTTAAAAAAATTAATATTATTAGCCAGTCCAATAATATTATCGAATTTTCTACAAAATCTTTATAATTTAGCAGATTCATATTATATGGGAAAAGTAGGTGGAGTAGAGTTAGCTACCTCTTCTTTTACAAGCCCAATAACTCAAATGATAATAGGAATAGGGAGTGGATTTGCAGTAGGTGGTGGAGTAATAATAAGTCAATTAGTAGGAAAAAAAGATAAGAAAGAAATTCTAAAAACAAATAGTCAGTTGTTAAGCATAAATATATTGATATCTTTATTTATAACAATATTATCATTTATTTTTTGTGAAAAAATATTACGATTTTCAGGGGCTAATGGAGAGTTGCTGGAGAAAAGTAGTCTTTATATAAAATTTATTTTTTTAACAATTCCAATGACTTTTATAGTATCAACATATATAACAATAAAAAATTCAAAAGGAAAAAGCATGAATCCTTTATATTTAATAGCTTTTTCAACGATTTTAAATATACTTTTGAATTCTTTATTTATATATAAATTTAGGTTAGGATTATACGGAATAGGGTTTGCAACTTTAATAGCGAATATAATATTGGGTAGTTATTGTATATATGAGCTTTGTTTGAAAAAAGAGATAAGTTTCGAATTTTTAAAAATTAAAAAAGATATTTTTTATAGAATATTGAAATTAGGGATTCCATCATCACTTACAACTATGACTAATTCATTAAGTTTTATAATAATAAATATTTTTGTTGTTAAATATGGGACAGAAGTTTTAGCAGCTTATGGGGTAGGAAACAGAATTAATAATATAATTTACGTATTAATAAATGGGATAGGAACAGCAGTTGCTATTTTAGTAGGACAAAATGTTGGAGCTGGAAATATAAAAAAAGCAAAAAATATGTTAAGAACTGGAATTATTTGTGGATTGTTTGTAGGAACGATATCAATGATTACTTTATTTTTAGTTCTAAATCCAGTTGTAGATATGTTTACTAAAGATATAGAGATAAAAAATCATTCAATGAATTATTTGAAAATTATGCTGATAAGCGTTATTCCATGGGCTATATTTCAACCTTTAGCAGCAGTATTTCAAGGAACAGGGCATACTAAATTTGGAATGTATTGTCATTTTGGAAGAGTTTGGATATTTAGGGTTCCGTTTATATTAATATTTGAAAATTTATTAGTTTTATATGAATTTTCAATATGGTATTCTATGTTATTTAGCAATCTTTTTGCATTAGTGTTTTCGTTTATTTTATATAAAAGAGTTGATTGGGATAAAAAAGTATAAAAACCTACCTTGAATTTGGTAGGTTTTTATTTATAATTTAAGATTTTAAGAAATAATCAGGATATTTTTCAATTAAATATCCTATTTTATTTTTAAAGTTTGAAAGATGTTTATCAATTATTTCATCAACTTTATTGATGTCCCCATCTCTAATTATAGTAATAATATCTTTGTGTTGGTCAAGTGTAGGAATTAAATTTGTTTTTTCAATAGCATCTAAAAATCTAACACGATCGTAATGAGTACTTAATGATTGGACGGCTTCCCAAACTCTTTCTTTTCCAACTTCTTTATAGATGATTCTATGGAAATCGTTATCTAGGAAAAAAAGTTCTGTATGATCCTCTTCAATTTGAGCGATTATATTTTGAAATTTTAAATTTTTTTCTAGTTCTTTAATAGCTTGATTTGAAAATTTAGTTGTGGCAAGTTTTAAAACTTCTCTTTCGACAATTTTTCTCATGAAAAAAGCTTCTTCAACTAATTTTAAATCAATTAGAGATACAAAGGATCCTTTTTGTGGATAAACGTCCATTAGTCTTTCTTCAGATAGTTTAACGACAGATTCTCTAATAGGGGTTCTACTAACACCTAAAGTTTCACCAATATCAGATTCACTGATTCCAGTTCCTGGTTTAATATTTAGAATCATTATATTTGTTTTTAAAACTCTATATATAAAATTTTTAGTATTCTCGCCAAATTGACGATTAACTTTTGATAAATTCAAAGTACACCTCCAACAGTTCTTTATATTCTGTTTTTATTATACCAGAAATATTAAAATGTGCAAAATTTTAATATAATAATATCAATAAAAACAATATATAATCTACATTATAAAAACAAAAAATACTATATATATACAAAAAAAACTATTTTGAAATAAAAAAGTCTTGACTTTTTTAAAAATGTTTACTAGGATACTAGTGTAAAATAATTAAGGGAGGTAACAAAATGGATTCTATAAATACAAAGTCTAGAAAGTATATAAGCAACTATTTAAAAAGTTATAAACCATACAAGGGAAAATGGTGTTATGAAGATGGATGTTTGCTACAGGGAGCAATGTTACTATATAAAACAACGAAAGAAGATGAATATTTAAATTTTGTATATAGTTATCTTAATGATTTTATAGATGAAAATGGAGTTATGAAAGGTTATGAAAAAAATGAGTTTAATATAGATAATATAAATGCAGGGAAAGTTCTATTTGATGTTTATAATTTTACAGGGAATGAAAAGTATAGAAAAGCAATTGAAAAATTATATGAACAAATTTTAGAGCATCCAAGAGTTCCACAAGGAAATTTTTGGCATAAAAAAAGATATGAAAATCAAGTTTGGTTAGATGGAATGTATATGGTTGAACCTTTTTATATTAGATATGAAACAGAGTTTAATGGAAAAAGAAATTATGGAGATATTTTTAAACATTTTATTAATGTTAGAGAAAATATGTTTGATGAAAATTTTAAATTACACTATCACGGATGGGATACAGCTAAAAAATGTAGTTGGATAGTTCCAGAAACAGGACTTTCTAAAAACTTTTGGTTGAGAGCTATAGGATGGCATTTAATGTCTATAATTGACACTTTAGAATATATGTCAGAAGAGATTTTTAATGAGTATAGAGGTCTTCAAATCTTATTTAAAGAAGCAATCAAAGGTATAGATGAGTATAGAGATTTAGAAAAAAATATGTGGTATCAAGTTGTAGATAAAAAAGAGATTGCGGAAAATTATCTTGAGACATCAGGATCTTTAATGATAGCCTACGCCATGATGAAAGGGGCAAGATTAGGGTATATTAATGAAAAGTACTCAGAGATTGGAAAAAAGGCTTTTGAAGGTATTTGTAAAGAGTATTTAAGAGAAGAAGAAGACAAAAGTTTATTTTTAGATGGAATTTGTCTAGTTGCAGGGCTAGGTGGATTTGATGGGCAAGAAAGAGATGGAAGTTTTGAATATTACTTATCAGAGCCCGTTGTTTCTGATGATGTAAAAGGTAGCGGAATATTTTTAATGGCATATAGCGAGTATTTATATTTAGAAAAGGATGTGATGAATAGTGAAAAGTAAACAATTTAACGGATATTTATTTATAGCTCCATGGATAATAGGATTTTTGATTTTCACAGCTTATCCTTTTATTTCATCACTTTGGTTAAGTTTTACAAATTATAATCTATTAAGTGCACCAAAATTTGTAGGATTTTCAAATTATATAAAGTTATTTAATGATCCTTTGTTTTTAAAAACATTATCTAATACCTTAAAATATGTATTTATAACAGTTCCTATAAAGTTAGCATTTGCACTATTTATAGCAAATATTTTAAATTATAAATTAAAGGGTATCAATTTTTTTAGAACAGCTTATTATATACCATCTATATTAGGAGGAAGTGTTGCAATAGCTGTTTTATGGAGATTTTTATTTTCAGATCAAGGATTAATAAATATAATAATTGGATATTTGGGAGTTGATCCAATTTCATGGTTAGGAGATCCAAAGTATGCATTATTTACAGTAAGTCTTTTAAGAGCTTGGCAGTTTGGATCTGCAATGGTAATATTTTTAGCGGCTTTAAAAAACATACCAGAAGAATTGTATGAATCAGCTAGAATAGAGGGTGCTTCACAAACAATGATGTTTTTAAATATAACAATTCCAATGATATCACCAGTTATATTTTTTAACTTTATTATGCAACTTATTCAAGCTTTCCAAGAGTTCAACGGACCTTATATTATAACAGGTGGAGGACCACTTAACTCAACAAAATTATTACCGCTATTAATATACGATAATGCATTTAATTATTATCAAATGGGTTACGCTTCAGCAATATCATGGGTGTTATTTTTAATAATAATGATATTCACACTATTTTCATTTAGAAGTCAAAAATATTGGGTGCACTACTCTGATAGTGGGGAGGAATAAAAATGGAAAATATAAAAAATATAAATATGCCAATAGATGGAATCTCAGATGATATTAGAAGAGAAAACCAATTAAGAGCAAAAAAAAGATATATAATATCAGGTATTAAAGTTGGATTAAGATATTTAACGTTAGCTATCGTAGGAATAGCTATGCTATATCCTTTGATTTGGTTATTAGGAGCCTCTTTTAAAACAAATGCGGATATTTTTACAAGTATAGGTTTTATACCTAAAGATTTTAAATTTGATTTTAGTGGATATGTAAATGGATGGAAAACATCAACTGAATATACATTTACAACATATTTTTTTAATACATTTAAAATTGTTTTACCAAAAGTTGCTTTAACTATTGTATCAGCAGTTTTAACAGCTTATGGTTTTGCTAGATTTAAATTTCCAGGAAAAAAGATTCTATTTGGAATTTTGATATCAACTCTTTTACTACCAAATGTAGTTTTAAGAATCCCACAATTTTTAATGTATAAAAACTTTGGTTGGTTAGATACATATTTGCCTTTATTTGTTCCTGCAGCTTTCGCTACAGATACATTCTTTGTATTTATGTTAATACAATTTATAAGAGGATTACCTAAGGAAATTGAAGAAGCTGCTTGTGTAGACGGATGTAACTCTTTGCAAACTCTTATTTATATAATGGTTCCAATGTTAAAACCGGCAATAATATCTATTGCGCTATTTCAATTTATGTGGACTATGAATGATTTTATGGGACCGCTAATTTATTTATCAAGTGTTGAGAAGTATCCAGTGGCATTGGCATTAAAAATGTCTATGGATGTAAGTAGTAGTGTAAACTGGAATCAGATTTTAGCAATGTCAATAATTGGATTAACACCTTCTTTAATTGTATTTTTCTGTGCTCAAAGACACTTTGTAGATGGAATTTCAGCAGGAGGAGTAAAAGGATAAGATGGAGATAAATATAATATTAATAAATTCAAGAAG
>NZ_CAMQXC010000084.1 GCF_947038635.1 uncultured Cetobacterium sp.
ATATATTAGAACTTGGGCAAGTTAATGGAAAACAAGTTGGAATTCCATACTCTATAAGCAATCCTATTATGTATATTAATTCAAATCTTATGACTGAAGCTGGAATAGATATAACAAATACTCCTAAAGACTGGGAAACTGTTCGTAAATATTCAGAAATAATAAAAGAAAAAACAGGAAATATGGGATTATTTGTTCAAGAGTATGCTGACAATTGGGCTCAACAAGCTTTAATTGAAGGAAATGGAGGTAAAATTTTGATAGAAAAAGATGGAAAAACTATTCCAACATTTGCTTCTAAAGAATCCTCTGAAGCATATCAATACTTAGCTGATATGGTTCAAGATAATATAGCTTTACATGCTTCCAATGATGAAGGATTTCAAACATTTTTAAATGGCAAACTTGGAATGGTTATAACTACAATTGGAAAAAGAGATAATTTTGAATCAATAGCTAAATTTAAAATAATCGGCGAAAAATTCCCTGTGTTTAATGGAAAAGAAAGAAAATTGCCAGCTGGTGGAAATATGTTAATGATTATGACAGATAGTCCAGAAGAACAAAAAGCTTCTTGGAGATTTATGAAATATTTATTAGAAGAAGAAGCTTCTGAAAAATGGACTAAAGGAACTGGTTATTTACCATCTGCTATACAAAATGAAAATAGTGGTATTGCAAGATTCTTAAATGAAAATCAGCTTATGAATGTAGCCAGTGAGCAACTTACAGATATGGGTAAATGGGCTAGTTTCTCAGGAGCTAATGCACTTCAAGCAGAACAACTATTGATCGATGTTAGAGATGTTATTTTAAGTGGTGAAAAAAAAGCAGAACAAGCTTTAAAAGAAGTTGAAGAAAAAATAACAAGCTTAGTTAAATAAGGAGAAATATGAAAAATAATATATTTGTAAGTGATCTTATATTTTATAATAACACAAAAGAAGAAACACTTAACTTTATTGAAATGCATGGTTTAAAAAATTTAGAATTTTTTTTAGAACCTAGAGATTTTAATCATACAGAGAAATTTAATTTTTTAATAAAAAATTTAAAATTAGAAAATGTATCTTTTCATGGTCCCTATAGATTCTTTAATATTGATTGTAGCGATATTTTATGGGAGGAACTTAAATTAAATTTTGTTGAAGCTTTAATTTGTTGTAAAAAAAATAATGGTGAATTTCTTATTCTTCATACAAATGAAGCTAAAAGAAAAGATAGTTCTAAAAAAGAAATTGAAAAAAAATTAGATGAACTTTTGCTTTTAGGAAAAGAAATTGGAGTTCAAATACTAGTTGAAAATGTTGGTGTTGGAAAAAATATGATTTATTCTCAAAGAGAATTTGAAAAATTAGTTCTACAAAAAAATCTTAAAGTTTTAATTGATATTGGTCATCTATTAGCTAACAAATGGAATTTGAATGAAATTTTAGAAACTTTAAAAGATAATATTGTAGCATATCATATTCATAGTAATGATGGAGAAAAAGATCTTCATCAGTCCATTTTTCACGGTGCATTTGATGGTGATGAAATTTTAAAAAAGATATTTTTAAAAACTCCAAATAGTAAATTAGTTTTAGAATATTCCCCAATAACAGATAAAAAAATACTTTTAAATGATTTGAAAAGAATAGAGGAGATACAAATTTAATGAAACAGTATAAAGGATATCTTTTTGATATTGATGGTACAATCTTACTTGGAAATACTCTTATTCCAGGTGCAAAAGAAAAAATAGAAGAGTTAAGGAAGAATGGAAAAAAAATAAGTTTTTTTACAAATAATTCATCAAAAAATCCTAAAAAATATGTTGAAAAATTTAAAGAGTTTGGAATTAAATCTGAATTGGATGAAATAATAACTGCGGGAGTAGTCTTATTATCATATATTGAAAAAAATTATAGTAATAAAAAAATTTATATCATTGGAACTGAAGAATATAAAGATTTATACAGAGATAAAGGAATCGAAGTTATAAATGAAATATCTGATTTTAATAATCATGATATCGACATATTAATTGTCGCTTTAGATACAGAATTAGATTTTAAAAAACTTGAAACTGCTTGTCAATTATTAAAAAAAGATATTAAATACTTTGCTGCTAATGAAGATTTAGTTTATCCGATTGAAAATAAAGTTTATCTTCCTGATTGCAAAGCAATCTGCAATATGATTGAAATTTGTACGGGAAAGCAACCAATCTATTTTGGAAAACCTAATTTTATAATGTTAGAGTATGCCCTTGAAAAGTTAGAATTAGACAAGAAGGATATTGTTATTGTTGGGGATCGATTGTATACAGATATAGCCTGTGGAAATATAAATAATTGTGATACAATTTTAGTTTTAAGTGGTGAAGCTACTGGAAAAGAGATTACTGCATATAAACCTAACTATATTTTAGATAACATTAATCATATTTAAGTAAAAAACAACCAATCTTAAAATTGGTTGTTTTTTAGTTTTAAGGTTTTATATAACTATATCCATCTTGCTGCTTCAAAATTAACTCTATTACACCTGCAGGAACAATTTTTATGAAATCATAAAGATCTTCCTTTTTTATATTATATTTTTTCATTGTATTATTACAAACTGAAAATACTACATTTTCTTCAACTAACTCTTCCAATTCCTCTTTTTTTAATATATCTGATAACTTTTTTATACCATTAATAGCTGTACCCATAACAACTACTTCTAAACAATATTCCAAACCAAGTTCTCTTATTCCCTTAACTACATTTTTTAAATTTCCTATAAGAACAGACCAACGCTCTTCTTGATTAATATCAAAAACTGCTTTAACTAACATTTTTATCTCCTTTATGAACTTTAATTGTCTAAATTCAACCTTTATGATATTTACTTTGCTAATACATTATTTCTTTTATTTTTTTCCAAATTCAAAATAAATATTTGATAAAATCTCAAACTGTTCCTGTCTAAAGTCATACTCTAAATTTTTTAATAACCTTTCTTGTAAATCCTCTTTTTTTTGACTATATATAAAATTTAATTGTTTATCATATCTAAAAGATATGCTTGTCCCTATTTTCCATTTTAAAAAATCAAAAAAAGTATCTTCGCTATATTCTTCAGGAATTTCAATTCTTTGAAAATCAATTTTATCAAATATTCTTAATATCAATTCAAATCTTTTTTCTTTTACTTTATCATTTAAAATTTTATTCTCCACAATTTTCCTCCATTTTATTTTCTTATATTATACCATCTTAATAAAAAAAGTTGCAGAAATTTTCACCTCTACAACTTTTTAATTATATTTAAATATTAGTTTATCCTATTCCTCCATAAAGAATTCCCATAATATAGACTATTATTGCAATTCCACAAAATAAATATTTTGTTACTGGTTCAAACCAAACGCCTACAATTTTCTCTCTTCCAATTTGAACCTGTTCTCTTGCAAATCCAGATTTACAAACCCAATAAATTACAAGTCCAGCTAATAAAGCACCTAATGGAATTATATATATAGAAACAAAATCCATCCATGGAGATAATCCATCTCCTTCAAGAAAGACTCCAACTATAAATGATACTACAGCAACTATTCCAATAGCTTTTAATCTTGATAGCCCTAAACGACTTTGTAAAGCTTCAACAGGAGTTTCAAATAAATTCATAAGTGAAGTCACACCTGCAAATAATACCGCTATAAAAAATACTATTGAAATTATTTGTCCACCAGGCATATTTTGAAATACTGTAGGAAGAGTGACAAACATAAGACCTGGACCTGCTCCTGGTTCAAGCCCATAAGCAAATACAGCTGGGATAACTACAAGTGCTGCTAACATTGCCGCACATGTATCAAAGAAAGAAACATTTAAAGCAGAGTTAACTATATCTTCATCTTTACTCAAATAACTTCCATACACAACAGTTCCTGACCCAGCTAAAGATAATGAAAAAAATGCCTGTCCTAAAGCAAAAACCCAAGTTCTCACGTCTCTAAGAGCTGACCAATCTGGATTAAATAAATAGCTATAACCTTGTTCCGCCCCCGGTAACATATATATTCTAATAGCTAAAAATAAAAATAATCCAAAAAATGCTGGCATCAATATCTTATTTACTTTTTCTATTCCTCCTGCTATTCCCAAGCCATTAATGAAAAAGTTAATAATAAACCTGCTATATGCCAAGGTATACTTCCAAAATCTGAAGCTAAAGCTCCAAAGTAAGGTCCTGGCTGTATTTCAATTATTATTCCTGAAAGAGAGGCAACACAATACCTTAATATCCAACCAACAACTATAGCATATCCTATGGCTATAGCTAAAGATCCTATAACAGGTATTAATCCTATTATTGTTCCTCCTTTTAGTCCTCTTTGTTTGAAAGCTTTTTCAAATGCTCCAAGTGGGCCAGTTCCCATAGAACGTCCCAATGTCATTTCACCTATTACTCCTGTAAATCCTATTAAAAGAACAAATGTAAAATACGGAATAAGAAATGCTGCTCCTCCAAATTGCCCAACTCTATATGGAAACATCCAAATATTTCCCATTCCAACTGCTGAACCAATACAAGCTAAAATAAATCCAAATTTTGATTTAAAACCATCTCTATTATTATCTATCAAAACCGTTTCTACACTATTCTTTATATCTTCCATTAACCCTCCCTAGACTATGTTTTAATCTTCTATAATCTCTAGGGAAGCTTGGAAGTGTCTTAATATCGGTGGTTCCCAAGTTATTCTATATCCTCTTGTGATTTCATGAGCTCTCTCTTTTATCGCTATTAAAGCATCTGCTATTACATCTAAATGAGCTTGTGTGTAAACTCTTCTAGGAATAGCAAGTCTTGTAAATTCAAAATCTGCTTCTAACTGTTCATTTGTATCAGGATCATTTCCTAACATATAAGAACCTATATCACAACTTCTAATTCCAGCCTCTTTATAAAGCTCTATAGCTAAGACTTGCCCTGGAAACTCATTAAATGGTATGTTTGGAAAAATTTTTGAAGCATCTACAAATACACCATGTCCACCAACTGGAGATTGATATATAATTCCCGCATCATCAAGACGAGAAGCTAAATATTCCATCTGTCCAATTCTATATCTTAAAAAGTTTTCATCGATTCCTTCTAATAATCCTATAGCCAGTGCTTCTAAATCTCTTCCTGAAAGTCCTCCATAAGTTGTAAATCCTTCAAAACTTATACAATTTGCTTTTATTTTTAAAATCATATCTGAATTTTCTATAGCATTCTTTACTCCTATTAATCCTCCCATATTAACTATTGTATCTTTTTTCGCTGACATGGTGAAGAAATCTGCATAAGAAAACATCTCTTTTATTATATCTTTTATCGACATATTCACACATTCAGGTTCATCTCTTTTTATAAAATATGCATTTTCTGCATAACGTGCCGCATCTATATTTAATGGTATATTATATTTTTTACAGACAACTGCAACTTCTCTAGCATTTTTCATTGAAACAGGTTGTCCACCAGCAGAGTTATTTGTAATAGTCAATACTACTAATCCTATTTTTTCTGGACCATACTCTTGGATTAATTTTTCCATTTTTTCAACATCCATATTTCCTTTAAATTTAGATCTTTTACCTGGATCTTTTGCCTCTGGGACTACACAATCCAAAGGTCTTGCTCCTGCTAGAATAACATGTGCTCTTGTTGTATCAAAAAACATATTTGAAATTGCATATTGTCCTGGCTTTAAAAAAGTTGGAAATAATACTTTTTCTGCTGCTCTTCCTTGATGTACTGGTTGAATAAATTCATATCCAAAAATTTCTTTAGCAGTATTTACTAATTTAAAATAACTAGAAGCTCCTGCATAAGCTTCATCACCTCTCATTACTCCAGCCCATTGATCTTGACTCATTGCATTAGTTCCTGAATCTGTTAATAAATCAATGTAAACATCCTCTCCTCTTAAATTAAAAAGATTATAATTAGCTTCTTTAATTTTTTCTGCTCTTTCTTCTGGTGTAGTCATTTTAATTGTTTCAACCATTTTAATTCTAAATGGTTCTGGAACATACTTGATAGCCATAACGTTATACCTCCGTTTTTAGTCTACCCCGGTCATCTGTTTTCAGATAGGCGGACGGTATTTCCTTTTTAGAATTTTACTTAAATTCTTAATAAATCTATATACCCTATTAAAATTCATTTTGTCAAATAAAGTTACATTTTTATTTTAATAAAATTTTTTACTTTTTTATTATTTTGATTATCTAAATTTCTTGACTCTCAACTTACTTTATAGTTTATAATCTCATATTGTGAAATTAATTTTTAATAAGGAGAAACTATGAAAAAATACATTCTACTATTTTTAACTTTGAATATAGTTACTTTTTCTATGGAGCTAACATTAGACAAATCTATTAAATTGGCTGAAAAAAATAACCGACAACTCAAAGAAAAAAGCATTAATGTAAAACAAAAAAGGTTAAATGAAAATGTAAAAATTAAAAATGCTCTTCCCTCTCTTAGAGCACAAACTACATATGCTGATCATGATGAATCAAAAAACTTAAATAGTTCTTTTCAAAATGGTGTATATCTATCACAGTCTATTTTTACAGGGGGTGAACTTTACTATAATATTAAAAGTAGTGAGGCTCTTAGAGAGTTTGAAGAGAGTGATTATATTGCTCAAAATATTGATTTAGAGTTAGAAGTTATTCAAACTTATATTAATTGTCTTCAGTTAAAAAAAAGTTTGAATATATATGAAGCTTCTCAAAAAGAGAAAAAAGAAGAGTTAAAAAAACAACAAGAATTTTATAAGCTTAGTCTTATCGATAAAAGTGAAGTTTTAAAAATTGAAACATCATTATATCAAACTGAAACATTAATTCTAAAAACAAAAAATAACATTACTACTCAAGAACTTATTTTAAAAAATCTTTTAGGTTTGGATAGTGATGAAAGTATAACTTTAAAAGAAATGGATTTTTCAAATCTCATAACACCGAATATTGATTTAAAAAAAGATACTGAAAAAGCTTTGGCAAATAGTACACTCTCTAAAAAATTAGATAAAAATATTTTAATCAGTGAATACAATGCTAAAAGTAATCGAAGTGTTTTCCTACCTAAAGTAGATTTAGAGTATGGCTATGAGTCTTTAGAGGAGTCAAGTTTTTCAAAATCCAATAACGATTGGGAGTGGAGAGTTGGAGTTACTTTCAAATGGGATATTTTTAACTTTGGAAGTGGGATTGACAGTTATAAAGAATCAACTTTAGAGATT
The DNA here is from genome assembly GCF_947038635.1 of uncultured Cetobacterium sp. Lineage (GTDB taxonomy): Bacteria > Fusobacteriota > Fusobacteriia > Fusobacteriales > Fusobacteriaceae > Cetobacterium_A. The sequence continues at coordinate 7,283 of NZ_CAMQXC010000084.1, forward strand.
GAAAAACAAAGAATTTTAAAAATTGATTCATTGGAAACATTAAAAAGAGAGATTAAAACTGCTTATTTGGATTTAATAACATCTAAAGATATTATTGTCACAAATGAAAAAGCTCTTTTAACAGCTCTTGAAACATTTAATATTGATAAAGAGAAGTTTTCCAATAGAATTATTGATTCTGTTGATTTTTTAAAAAGTGAATCACAACTTAGAGAAGCTCAGATTACTCATATAAACTCTCAACTTGATTACTTCTTATACTATCAACAATATTTATCACTTTTAAAATAACATAGGAGGATTTAATGAATAAAATATTACTTACACTTTTTTTTACTTTAATTTTAATTGGATGTAAAGACAAACAAACAACTCAAGAGATGAAGCCTGAAATTATCAAAGATGTTAAGGCTCAAGAATTAAAAATACAAACTATAAAAAATACTAAAATTTATAATGGAGACATAAATCCCTTAAAAGAAATCGCCATTATAACTCCTACGGGAGGCTACGCTAAAGATATTAAATATAAAAATGGAGATATAATTGATTCAGAAACAACTATTTTAACTTTAGTAGATGCTGCTACTGAAGCAAGTTATTTTGAAGCAGAAGGTAACCTAATTAAATCTAGATCAAATTATAGTACATCTAAGATTTCCTTTGAAAAATATAAAAATTTATTTGAAAAGAAACTTATTTCAGAAGAACTATATCTACAATCTAAAAATAATATGAATCAAAGCTTAGGTGAATTAAAAATAGCAGAAGCTAATTTTATAAGAGCTAATGATAATTATAAAAGACTTTTTGTTAAATCTGAAATATCTGGAATTATAACAGATTTGGAAGTTAAAAATAATGAAAAAATACCCTCTAACTCTAAACTTTTAACGATTGTCGAAAATAATATAATGGAGATAAAAATTGCTATAAATGGAGAAGATATTAAAAATATAACTCCTGACAAAGAAGCCAAAGTCTATATTTCAGACTTAAATAAAACTGTTATTGGAAAAGTCAGTGAAATAAATCTAGCTGCAGATACTAATACAAAAAAATATAACATCAAAATACAAATTCCAAATGATGACAAGTCTATTTTAAAAGGAATGTATGGTAAAGTAGAAATGGAACAAATGGAAGTTAATGGACTTTTTGTTCCGCAAGAAGCTATTATGATTAAAGACCTCTACTCATATGTAGCTATTATTCGCGAAAATCAAGCTATTATTTATAAAGTTAATCGTGGAGTTTCTCAAGGAAATCTTCAAGAGATATCTTTTGATAATTTTAAAGAGGGAGATAAGATTGTTGTTCAAGGACAGTACCTTCTTAATAATAATGATAAAGTGAGGGAGATTTAATCATGAGATTACTTTCTGAATTTTCTATAAAAAAACCTGCAACAGCAACAATGATTATCATATCTATGATATTTTTTGGATTGTTAGGATTATCAAAAATGCCAATAGAGCTAATGCCAAACACATCTAATCCAACCATTAGAATTACTATTGAATGGAAAGGAGCTACTCCTGAAGATGTGGATAAAATGATTACCAAAAAAGTTGAAGATATCCTTCCAAATGTTGATGGTATTACAGAGTATTCATCAACATCAAGTTCAGAGACATCAAAAATAAATGTTAAATTTAAATATGGAACCGATATTGAAACAAAAATAACTTTAATACAAAATGAAATTAATCAAATAAAAAATAAATTGCCTGAAGATATTGAAGAACCCTCTATTAGAGAACAATCTATGGGATCTATTCCCGCTGCTGTTTTGACTATGTCAGGAGGAGATCCTATGGAGGTTAGAACCTATGCTGAAAATAGTTTAAAGCCCCTTTTAGAGAGAATAGAAGGTGTTTCACAAATTATAATTTTTGGTGGTAAAGAGCAGGAGATTTTAGTAGAAATTGATCCTGAAAAACTTGAAAATTATAATCTTGGAATTCTAGAAGTTTCTAATCTAATTTCTAAAGCAAGTACAACTATTCCTGGTGGACAAGTTAAAGAGGGAGAAAAAGAGTTCTATATAAAAGTTCAAGGTGAATTAAAAACTCCACAAGAGATTGAAAATATCATTTTAAAAAATAATAATGGTCAACTTCTAAGATTAAAAGATGTTGCAGATGTAAAAATTGATACCAAAGACCCTTCAAGCTTATTTAGAAAAAATGGTTCTGATGGTTTAGTTGTAGTAGTTGCTAAAACTGATGATGGAAACGCTATTGAGATTGTAGATTCTGTTAATAAAGTTTTAAAAGGGGTTAAAAACTCTCTACCTTTAAATTCCAATATTGATTATGATTTTGATTCTACAGTTACAATTAATAACTCAATAAATAATGTTAAAGAAACTGGATTTATCGGTTTGATTTTAGCTTCAGGTATATTATATTTGTTTTTAAAAAGTATATCTGCTACTATAGTTATTGCAGTAGCTATACCAATA
>NZ_CAMQXC010000085.1 GCF_947038635.1 uncultured Cetobacterium sp.
ATATAATATATAATAATAACAAATCCTATATATGTTTCAAATATGGTGAAACGTCTCTACAAGTTACCGTAAATAACTTACTATGGGCTTATTTTAAAGTTGAAAACTTTCAATTTTGATTTAAGTTCATATAAATTATGGATTAAATCAATATTGGAGGTTTTTATTTTTATGAAAAATGTTTTTAAGTTTTTATTAATTATTTTTATTGTATTTGTATGGCAAAAAACTAGGAGTTTTGCTAATTTAAAAGTTGGATTAGTTTTATCAACAGGAGGATTAGGAGATAAATCTTTTAATGATTCAGCATATAGAGGTTTAGAAATGGCTAAAAAAGATTTAGGAATAGATTTTAAGTATGTTGAACCAAAATCATCTTTAGAGGATGAAGAGTTTTTAAGAGAATATGCTGATGCAGAGTATGACTTTATAATAGGAGTAGGATTTCCTATGAAAGATGCTGTGGAAAATGTGGCGAGAGATTATCCTGAGATAAAATTTGCAATGATTGACAACACAACAAGTGAAAAAAATATTAAGAATTTATTATTTAAAGAAAATGAAGGATCTTTTTTAATGGGGGCTTTGGCAGCAATGATGAGTAAGAGTGATATAATTGGATTTGTAGGAGGTATAGAGGCTTATTTTAAAGTTGAAAACTTTCAATTTTGATTTAAGTTCATATAAATTATGGATTAAATCAATATTGGAGGTTTTTATTTTTATGAAAAATGTTTTTAAGTTTTTATTAATTATTTTTATTGTATTTGTATGGCAAAAAACTAGGAGTTTTGCTAATTTAAAAGTTGGATTAGTTTTATCAACAGGAGGATTAGGAGATAAATCTTTTAATGATTCAGCATATAGAGGTTTAGAAATGGCTAAAAAAGATTTAGGAATAGATTTTAAGTATGTTGAACCAAAATCATCTTTAGAGGATGAAGAGTTTTTAAGAGAATATGCTGATGCAGAGTATGACTTTATAATAGGAGTAGGATTTCCTATGAAAGATGCTGTGGAAAATGTGGCGAGAGATTATCCTGAGATAAAATTTGCAATGATTGACAACACAACAAGTGAAAAAAATATTAAGAATTTATTATTTAAAGAAAATGAAGGATCTTTTTTAATGGGGGCTTTGGCAGCAATGATGAGTAAGAGTGATATAATTGGATTTGTAGGAGGTATAGATATGCCCTTAATTAATAAATTTAAAAATGGTTATGAACAAGGTGCAAAATATATAAATCCAAATATAAAAGTTTTGAGTGCATATATTGGCGGAACAACAGCCTTTAATGATCCATTAAAAGCAAATGAGATGGCAACTCTTCAAATAAAGCAAGGAGCAGATATATTGTATCATGCCGCTGGAGGGAGTGGTTTGGGTGTTTTAGAAGCAGCTAAAGATAATAATATATATGCTATAGGGGTTGACTCGGATCAAGATGATTTTATAAAAGGAACAGTATTAACATCTATGATGAAAAATGTAGACATAGCAGTTTATAATACAGTTAAATCTATCTTGAATAATGAGTTTTACGGTGGAGATTCTTATTACGGATTATCTGAAAAGGGGATAGGAACAACAGACTTTAGAAATACAAAAGAGATAATAGGTGATGAGAAGTTAAAAAAATTAGAAGTTATAATAGAAAAAATAAAATTAAAAGAAATAATAATACAATAAAAAGTCGCAATTGCGACTTTTTTTATTGTATGTTATTCATAACATTAATAGTAAACTCTTGACACCAAAGAGCTGTCTTAGGATTAAACTCTTCATTATGTATCTCTGTATTTGATAAAATTCTTATAGCTAAAAAAGGAATATCATAAGCTTTTGCAATTTGAGCTACTGCAATTGATTCCATTTCTTCAGTTTGAGTTTTAAAAGTTGTATTTAAATATTTAATTCTTTCAATTTCTCTATTCCATTGATCAGCAGAACCGATAACACCTAAAGAAACTTTTCCATTAGAATAATTAGTTTTTTTAGCAATTTCCATTAAGTTTGAATCACTTGAAAATTTTTTATATGTAATAAGATTATCATTAGAGTCTCTAAGTCTCTGAACTACATCAAAAAATATTCCATCTCTCATGTTTTCTGGTATACCCTCTTCTTTTCTTTCTGTTCGAATAGCTCCAATATTTATAATATCAGTTCCTAAAACTATATCTCCTGTATGTAAAGAAAAATCATGTCCACCAGAAGTTCCTTGATTGATTATAATTGTAGGTTTATATTTTTCAATACCAATAGTTGTAGCAGCCGCAGCATTAACTAGGCCAACTTCTGTTCTAGAGACTATAATTTCATGTTCTCCAAGAGTTCCTTTCCAAAATGTCCAAGAACCTATATGTTCTTTAGTTGGATTTTTTAAAGTTTTTATTAAGTAATCAACCTCCATATCCATAGCACCTTGAACTAAAATAGTTTCTTTTGAAAAAGTAATTGAAGATAATAGTAAAAAAGTTGTGATAAATTTTTTCATAGTTTTGTGTTGCCTCCTAAATAAAGTATACCCAAAACTCTACACAAATAGTTATTAACTTTTATATTAATAAGCCATAGTAATCAATTTAAGGTTGATTGTAGAGACTCCTCACCGTATTTGAGGTATATATGAGCTAAATAAATAATATCAAGAAATTCTTTTTTGTGCAAGATATTGTTAAAAAAATAACAAAAAAATTATACTTAGAATAAAAATAAAAATATTTTTTCAAAAAAAGTTGACAAATAAAAAAAAATAGTTTATTATTTGTCTTAATAAAAAAACAAAAGGAGGAAAAAAATGAACACTAAATTTAAAGTAAACTTTTTATTAATACTGATAATAATAATAAGCTCTATGGTTTGGTGTTAGACGAAATTTTTCTTCTAAGTATTCAAGCCTTATTTTAGTACAAATTTAAGGCTTGAGCGATAAAAAAGTATTTTAAGGCTTGAGTCTATATAGATTTCAAGCCTTTTTTATTATTTATAAAAATTTGGGAGGAGTTAATATGATTGAAACTGGAAAAATTTGGTTTAATGGAGAATTAAAGGAGCATGACGATGCCAAAGTACATGTATTATCACATGTGTTACACTACGGATCAGGATGTTTTGAAGGAATAAGACTATATAAATTAAAAAATGGAAAATCAGCGATATTTAGATTAAAAGAACATATAGATAGATTATATGATTCTTGTAAAATTTATAAAATGGAAGTTCCTTATGCCAAAGAGGAATTTATAAAAGGTGTTTTAGATACAATAAAAACAAATAAATTAGAAAGTGGTTATATAAGACCATTGATTTTTAGGGGATATAATCAACTTGGAGTAAATCCAGCATGTAATCCAGTAGAGTCTATAATAGCAGCTTGGAAATGGGGAGCTTATTTAGGAGAAGAGGGATTAAAAAATGGAATAAGAGTTTGTGTATCTTCATGGAGAAGACCAGCACCTAATACTTTGCCTGCTTTAGCTAAAGCTTCTGGAAATTATTTGAGTTCTCAACTAATTAAAATGGAAGCTTTAGATATGGGATTTGAAGAGGGATTAGCTTTAGATTATTTCGGGAATATAAGTGAAGGAAGTGGTGAAAATATTTTTCTTATCAAAAATGGAGAACTATTAACACCACCGATGGCATCTTCCTCTTTAGCAGGAATAACAAGAGATGTAGTTGTTAAAATAGCTAAAGATTTAGGATTAGTAGTAAAATATGAAACGTTGCCTCGTGAATTTTTATATTTAGCTGATGAAATATTTCTAACAGGAACGGCGGCAGAAATAACACCAGTTAGTTCAGTAGATAATATAAAGGTTGGGTGTGGAAGCAGAGGTGAGATAACTAAAAAAATTCAAGAGGAGTTTTTTAAAATAGTTGAAGGTGAAAATGAAAAGTATCGAGAGTGGTTAACTATAGTTGAATAAAAGGAGGATGTAATTATGAAAAGTTATTTTATGGGAGTAGTTATTTTAATTATTGCATATTTAACATACGGAAAATATTTGGAAAAGAACTTTAATATAGATAATAGAGAAACCCCAGCTTTATCAAAAGCTGATGGAGTAGATTTTGTACAAATGAATTGGATTAAAAGTTTTCTAGTTCAATTTCTAAATATAGCAGGATTAGGACCAATTACCGGAGCTGTAGCAGGAGCTATGTGGGGTAGTTCATCTTTTTTATGGATTGTATTTGGAACTATTTTTGCAGGAGCAGTTCACGATTATTATACTGGAATGATTTCTATGAGAAATAATGGTGAAAATATGCAAGAGTTAATAGGAAAATATTTAGGAAATAAAGCAAAACTTTTTACTAAATATTTTTTAATTATATTATTAATCATAGTTGGAGTTGCTTTTATTACAGGTCCAGCAGAGATTTTACAATCATTTACAGGAGTTAACAAAGAGATATGGCTAACTTTGATTGTAGGATATTATATAATAGCAACACTTCTACCTATTGATAAAATTATAGGAAGAGTATACCCTTTGTTTGGAGGGGCTTTAGTTTTAATGATGTTTTTACTAATTGGAGCAATGTTAATAAAAGGAGTAAAAATACCAGAAGTAACTTTAGAAAATATGCACCCTAAAAAATTACCAATATTCCCTTATATGTTTGTTGTTATTTCATGTGGAGCAATCTCTGGATTTCACTCAACACAATCTGTCTTAGTAGCAAGATGTTTAAAAAATGAGAAAGATGGAAGAAAATCATTTATGGCAGCTATGTATTTAGAGGGGTTTGTAGCTTTGACGTGGGCTGCGATATCTTTAGGATTTTTTAATGGAGTAGAAGGACTAGCAGGAAGTGGAGGGGGAATGGTAGCTGTTAGTAAAATGATCACAGGACTTTTAGGAAAATATGGATTATTATTTACATTATTTGGGCTAATTGCTTTACCAATTACAACAGGAGATACAGCTTTTCGTAGTGCAAGAGTTACAATTGCTGAAGTTTTAAATTATAATCAAAGCTCATTGAAAAATAGATTAATAGTAGCTATTCCACTATTTTTATTAGCTGGTTTTTTATCACAATTTGGATTTAATACTCTTTGGAGATATGTAGCATCTACAAATCAGTTATTGGCAACACTAGGATTATGGACATGCACATATTATTTTATAGAGAAAAAAAGAAATTATTGGGTAGCAGGAATACCAGCTGCTTTTATGAGTGCGATGATTACTTGTTATTTTTTAGTTGCACCAGAAGGATTAAAATTAGATAATATGTATTTAGTATATAGTATAGGAATTTTAAATTTTATTTTGGCATTGATAGTTATTGGTTTAAAAAATGCTAGAGTAAATAAACAATTAGATAAAATAATTATATAAAATAATTATATAAACATAAAACAGGAGATAATTTAAAAATTATCTCCTGTTTTATGTTTTAAGAAATTGCTATTTTTATTTTTTTTGCAAGATTATAAACTTTATGCTTTGGTATACTACAAATAGCTATTCTAATACCTCCTGGAATAATTATTGCAAAAATATTTTCATTTTTTAATTTTAATTCAATTTCTTTCTCTAAACCTTTTGAAAAAGGGATTGTTATAAAAAATCCACTTTTATAAGGTAAAATATTAAGATTAATAGCTGCTGCCTCACCTAAAAATATTTCAGAACGTTCTTTAATCATATTTTTCATATAATTTTGTTCTAATAAAAGTTGTTTATATTTTTTTCTATTTAGAACAATATTGCTAAATAGAGTCATACCTCCTTTTGATATATTAGACCAAACACTTCTACAAGTATAAAGACTTGCATCTGTAAAATTATCTATAGTGTCTTTTGATGAAGAGATTGCTATTTGTGCACCGACTCTTAGACCGTAACAACAAAAAGATTTTGACATACTAAATGTAACCATAAGAAGAAGATTACTAGGAAGATCTTGATAAAACATACTTAAATCATTTTTTTTATTATTAAAATCCATGTAGGCAATATCATTAATTAAAATAATATTACAAATAGTGCATGCCTCTTTTAAAATATTCATAAAAGATTTAATTTCATAAGATGATAAAGTATATCCTGTAGGATTATGGCAAGGATTATTAAGTACAACAACTAGATTTTTTTGAATTTTAGCTAATTCCATAACTGAATTTTTAAAATTAATTAAATCAAATTTGTCTTTTTTATTAAAAAGAGAATAAGTTTGATAGCCACCACCGACTTCTTTGCTCATAAGTTTATAAGAACTCCACATATAATTAGGAAGAAGAACTACTTCACCTGGATTTATATAATTTTTAAAAGTATTATATATAGCTCCACTACCACCAGGTGTTGCAATGACTTCACAAAAATTATTTTTAAGAGCGTTAATATGATTTTTACCAAAAATATACTGTTTTACAGCATGAATAAATAACTCTTCACCATTTATACTTGAAGAATAATTGAAAAGATCTTTATCTGATAAATTTTTATATTCATTATTAACAATATCTAAAGTGTGCATCTCTTCATAATCATTATAAAAAATTCCTAAAGTTGCATTAATGACATTTTCTTTACCATATATTTTAGATGCTAAATCAGCATTTTTAGCAATTTGAAAACCATTATCGAAAATTTTTTTACTTTTAGAATGTTCAGCTAACATAATAATCACCTCTTAAATTTCTTTTAATGTAATTCTAAATTAAAAAAATATATAAGTCAAGAAAAATTAGAAAAATATTTTAAATAAAAAAATAAATAAAAAAATATTTTCAAAAATGAATAAAAATAAAGAGAAAGCGAACTCTCTCTTTGATTTTTTAAAATTCTTCTAATCTTCTTTCGTACATGTATTGTGTAAAAGTTAAATCGTAAACTTGTAACATTTCTAAATAGTCTTCAAATAATCTTCTAACAAGTAATGGAATTTCATCTATAGGAATAATTAAGTTGGGTATTTCAAATGCAAGAGATTGAACAGATTCCGTTAAAATTCCACCCATATAAACTTGCATACAATCAGTTAAAACATCATTAATTCTCTTTTTTAAACCAATAAATCCTAAAGGAGCAACTGGAATACCAGCACATGAACTAGGACATCCTGAAATTCTTATATTTTTAGCTTCTTTAAAAATAATTTTTCTATATTGAGGATAAAGATTAGCTAAACTATCTAATTCAACAGCAATTGAATCAGCTATAGACATAGAATCTTGAACTCCAATCATACAAACTGTAGATCCAACACAAGCTCTGATTTGACCTCTTATTGAAAAAGATTCACTTACAATTTCAGGGATTTCATTATTTAAAAATTCATAGATATATGGTAAAGCTGACTTATGTACCATAGGAACAACTAAATTTTGATTGATAGTAGCTCTAACAATAGGAGAATTTACTTTATCTAAAAGATTTACTAATTTTTGAGCATGCTCTTTTGATAAATCTCCATTTTTTACATAAAGGACTAAAGAAACAATATCTTTAAATTTAGTTTCTTTTACACATAAATCAATCCATTGTTTATAATTATCATCTGTATTAGTAATTTCAAATTTAGTTAATTTAGGAATAAAGTTAGTATAATCAATATTTTTAATAAGACCATTTTCAATGGTTTCTTTATTAAAGTATTCTAAGAAAAGCTTTCTAAATCCATCAATTCCAATTTTTTCAACTAAAAATCTAAGTCTAGCTTGCATTCTATTAACTCTATCTCCACGATCATAAAAAAGTTCGATCATAGCTTTAACTGCTTTTAATAAATCTTCTTCAGGTAGAAATTCAAGTAAAATATGTCCGATTTTACTTCCTCTTCCCATACCACCACCAGCAAAAACTTTAAATCCTTTTTTTCCGTTGATTTCCTTAGCTACAAATCCCATATCTTGTACTGCCATTACAAATTCATCGTCTGAACTATTAGAGAAACCTATTTTTAATTTTCTCCCGAAATCAAAAGCTTTATCAATAAAAAAAACTTCATTTTCAATCATTTTAGCGTAAGGAATAACATCAAAATTACTTTTTTTGTCAACTCCTGTATATGTAGAGACTAAAATACTTCTGAAAGTATTTCCACCACCACCCCTAAAATACATCTCTTTATTATTGCAAAGCTCAATAGTAGATTTAACTTTATTAAAATCAACTTCATGTAGTTGATAATTTTGTCTTGTTGAAAGATGTAAAAAAGGGATGTCTTGTTTAAACATAATATCTACTAAATCTTTAAAATTTTCAGTAGAAAGTTCTCCACCAACAGCTTTAAGTCTTAACATCATTTTTTTACCCTTTTGTTCATAAATTCCAAATTTAGATCCTTTTTTCTTTAATTCAGGGGATTTAATAATATTATTACTGTAATCGATAATACCATTTTCCAATTCTAAATATTGATTTTCAATTTCGTTCAGTTTTTTTGTGATTCTTTCCATTTTCTATCTCCTTTATTCGAACATATCCGATTTTAGTATTTTACAACTTTTTGAACATTAATTCAACTATTTTATGAAATAGCTTTTAAGAAAAATTGTTCATAAAATAAAAAAAAGCCCAAAAGGGCTTTTTATTTTGTAAAATTTTCTCCTAATTTCCAACATTTTCCAACTTTTTCTCCTAACTTGTAATAGGATTTTGTAGGCATTTCAAAAAGAATAGGTTTCAAAATATCATAATCAATATTTCCTTCAGAATTAAGAACTTCAGATTTGATATGAGTATGTCTTATTTTTAAAATATATTGATTATGCTCTTTTGTTTCATAGTTATCAGTAACTTCACATTCCATAACAATAGGAGATATATTTATCATAGGAACATTTCTTATTCCTATTGTATAATCAAAAACATTTGATTTATCCACTTTTCGACCACTAACAATTCCAACAAAATCAGCAGCTTCAAGCATATCTTCTGTTACAATATTAACAGAAACAGCAAGTTTGTCTTTAATAATCTCATTACTAAAATGATTTTTGTGTACACTTAATAAAATAGAATCATTTCCAATGATACCAACATGAGCAATATTAATCCAATTAACTTTTTCATACTCATCGAGCATACCAACAACAACGGTTGGAGTAGGATATAAAGCAACAATGGGACCTAAATTTTTCCACATAAAAATCACCTCTTAAAATTAAATTATATAATGAAATACTAAAAAAACAAATAAATCCTTTTATAATTTTTATTTTTGTAATATATCTTTTGGTTTATATGTTTCAAAGAACTCTTTATTAGCAATTCTATATATCTCTGAATAATCAAGAGGAGAAACTAAAAAGTCATCTTTTTTAACAATCATTTTTTCTCCCCATGGAGCTAAAATAAAGAATTCATTATTATTTTTAACTTTAACAACTTTAATTTCTCCAATTGGTTTGAAGAAACTCCAAGTCTTATTTTCTTTTTTAAAAAAAGTGTATCTTTTTTCAAATTTATCTTTAGTTACAATATATTCCTCTTTAGCATCAGTTGTATTTTTAACAATATAGCTAGGAACTGTAACTTGATTTATTGTTTCTAACCCATCTTTAGTGAATGTTTTTATAGTTTCACCTATTTTTCCTTCTCTAGCTAAAATAGGTTTGAATTTTTCAAAAACAATACTATTTGTTAAAGAAGGAGTAAGTTGCTCTTTTAATTCCTCTTGAGTTATAGGTAATGAGTTAGCATAAAGTAAATTACTAAGTAAAAGTCCTGTAAGTATTAATTT